>JBCBSN010000014.1:0-37587 GCA_039819225.1 Bacteroidota bacterium
ATAGGCTAACCAGTCTACCGATTCGTTTTTTTCAAGAATACTAATGCTCTGATTAATATGGTACATGGCGTACTCCAATTGTCCAAGTTCCGCATAGGTAGAGGCAATATTGCTCATCGTTGGGGCTTGAAAATCCTTGTCGTTCAGCTCTTCGCCTATTTCAAGTGCGATTTTATAAAATTCCAGAGCTTGCGAATAATCCCTCTGGGAATCATAAAGTCCCCCAATATTTTCATGGAACACACCCAGCATGTATTGGTCATTTTCCCTTTTGGCAATTTCTATTCCCTCTAGATATCCACTAATGGCCTTGGCATAACTTCCCATTACGTCGTATTGATGGCACAGACTGTTTTTGATGTTTAAAAGTAGTTCCGTTCCCTGTAGTTCCATTGCAATTTTATGGGCATGCTTAAAATGCCTTACGCTCTTTTCGTGTTCCCCCTTGTCGGAATAGTATTCACCCAACCCAAGTAGGGCCAAGCACTCTCCTTTTGTATAATTGGTGTTCCTACTGTGGGCCAGTGCTTCTTGGGAAAGGAGAAAAAGACTATCCGCCCGATAAAAGCGCATGCTATAGGCCAGATCATTCAATAGGTTAATATGGAGGGTGTCCCCTGGGTTAAAGCTGGGCTTTTCCCTTGTTTTTAGTATGCGGTGTTTAAGACTATCGTTTTTAGGTGGATGTGCACCCGCATGGCCCCCAAGCAAGGTACTTGAAAACACAAGGAACGGCAAGGTAACAAAGTATGTTCTAAGAGATAAAAACATAGTTTTGGGGGGAACATGGTTATATCCAATTGACCATATAAAACTAATTTCTACTCCCTAAAACGGCTAATTATTGTTGTGAAATGGCAATAATTGTGTGTTTTGTCGAAGTAAACGTGCAGTTCATCGATAGTTTCGGAATTCAGCTACAATCCTCATTTCAAGCTTAAAATAGCCAAATTATATCTTGAAAGATCTGACAAAAAAAATTAACTTTGCCTCCGCTTACAAACGGTGGTTGTAGCTCAGCTGGTTAGAGCGCTGGATTGTGGTTCCAGAGGTCGCCGGTTCGAACCCGGTCTTCCACCCAAAAAGCCCTAAAAAGTCCTGTCTTCCGTGATGGGACTTTTGCTGTTTTGAAAGACATTGGCGGAGGAGAAGCCCTAACGAGAAAGGGTGTCCTTAGTGCAGTTGAAGTAAGCCAAACCCGGCCAGAACGTCAGGTGTATTTCGGAGGCTAATCTTCCGCGGACAGGTTTATTTTTTGATATCCTGTACGGAACGATGGGGCCTTTGCAGCATCATAAGCTTTTTCCTTACGGATCTGCCCTATCCACAAATACTCTCCGCTCCCTATTGGCTACCTCCCAGGCCGTATGAAAAACGAGTTGCGTTCTGATCTTTAGCAGGTCGTAGTTTATCTTATCCGGGGTATCTCCGGGACGATGATAGTCTTCGTGCGTGCCGTTAAAATAGAAGATGATGGGAATATTATTTTTCGCAAAATTGTAATGATCACTGCGATAGTAAAACCTATTGGGGTCGTTTTCGTCATTAAAAGTGTAATCTAGCTCCAAGTTTGTGAATTTTTCATTTATGGCTTCGGACAATTCGTGGAGTTCCGTGCTCAATCTGTCGGAACCGATCAGATAAATGTAATTTCGTTGGCCGTCCCGTTTAGGATCTATACGTCCTATCATATCAATATTCAGGTTGGTTACGGTCTGGTCCAAAGGCAAAATGGGGTCAACATCGGTATAGTACTGTGATCCCAGAAGACCCTTTTCCTCGCCGGTTACGTGGAGGAACACTATGGAGCGCTTGGGCCCTTTTCCAGCATCTGCCGCCTTTTTAAAGGCTTCCGCTATTTCCAACATGGCCACGGTTCCGGAACCATCGTCATCGGCTCCATTGTTGATATCACCATCGGCTTCCACACCAATATGGTCTAAATGGGAGGATATGACCACATATTCCTTGGGCATTTCGGAACCTTCAAGAAGCGCCACTACATTTTCTGATAGTATAAGCTTGTTTTCGCTTTTTGCCCTCAATTCCAATTGTACTGGGATGGCACCCAACGTTTCGGCAAATTCAATGGTAGGCAAGATGGCCTTGGCCAAATCCGAGTCTATAAAGAAGCCGGCCAAATCCTGATTTTTGGGTTTAAGTCTCATTCTGTTATTCCCGTTGTTTTTCATAAATCGGTATTGGCTTTTAAACCGGTTATAGTTATCCCCATCATAATATAGCATGCCCTTGACTCCATATTTGGCGGCTAGTTCCAGACGTTTGCCAAAGGAATCCGATGCATTGCTCCACACAGAAGTTTCCGAAGTGCCTGAAATCCGGTAGCTGCCATCCTTGTTTTTTGGTTCGCCGGCCTTCACAAGGATTATTTTTCCCTTAACATCCAATGTAGCATAATCCGAATAATCGCCCTCTTCAATACCATAACCGGCATAAACAATTTCGGTATAAAACCCCTGGGCCGCTGAAAATGTTAGTACATGGTCCCCCAAAGCATATTCCGCTCCGTTAAGAAGTATGCTTCCGGATGGCATTTGCCCTATTTCCAGGGGAACCTCTTGAAAGTAGTCGTCATCTCCCTTGGCTGCGGGGATACCCAATTTTTTATATTCCTCCTTTATATAATTTACTGCTTTTTTCTGACCTGGTTTTCCCGTTTCCCTGCCCTCAAATTCATCGGATGCGTAGATATAAAGATGTTCCTTGAGTTCCGTTTCCGTAATGGTCTTGGCAAAAGGAAGGGGATCCATTTCACTTGTCATTCCCTGTACGGTTCCCACAGTGGGTCTTTGAATGGAGTTACAGGCCATGAACAAAATTATCTGGGCAAAGAATATCGACTTCATAGAAATTATGTTACCACATCTAAATTCCACCAAAAATAGTGAAAAAGGACAGTTGTATAGGGTTCTTGGGCGTCTTGCCATTGCGGTAGAGAATGGCAAGATGAATATTTTGGCCATTGCGTATGGGAACATCCTCAAGGTTATGCCGAAACGAATTCAATTTCCCGGGAGGATAATCATCCATGATCATCACTTAACGGGAGAGATTCCAAGAAGTAGGAAAAGAATAGGTTCCATATCACTGTTCGCTTTTTTCTTTTGATGCCGGTAATGCTTTGGAGCAGATTAATACCCAGTATTGGGCGACCCGTTTCCTGTGTGGTCCTTAAGGGTTTTCCAATTTCCACAGATCAGGTTTTCCCAATTTAACGCCCAATCCATTCCCCGCCCAGGATATCTCCGGCGATTTTATTAATCGGATGACCTACCCAAATGATGAGATAGCCGTAAATGGGGAGAATTTGGCCGTCGCAGGTATGGGTCCGGATAATATGGATACGACAGTATGGTGGAATCAATAAATGGAAACCCTGAACACCAAAAGTTTAGTTGTTCAAGTTAGTTTGATTGCCGTTGAACTTCCCGGATTTCGGTTTGGGGAGGTTCAACTTTTTTCATACTTTAAACGTCTTAAATTTAAGAAATGAACAGAACACATTTAGTAACCGTATTTTTTTGTTTTTCTTTTCTCTTTATGTATCCCCAGGGAGTGGCCTCCACCCCTGAATATATTAAGGAATTGACCTCCGATTGGCAGGGGGAGCGGATGGCGGACGGTAGGCCAAAAGTTTCGGATGCCTTGCTCAAGAGGCTTAAGGGCATTCAAATCGAGGAAGCTTGGGGGTATTTACGGGGCAAGGGATATCACAATCAATACGACGGGGACTGGAAAATTATCCATGAGGATGAAGTTATGACGGGTCGGGTGGTCACTGCCCAATATGTACCGTTACGGCCGGACTTCAAGGAATTGATAAAAATGAAGGGGGCCAAGGAAAATAGGGATACCATTGGAGGCAGTAATTCCTGGCCCATAGAAATACTCTTTCCGGGGGATGTTTATGTTGCCGATGGCTATGGACGGGTCATCGATGGAACCCTGATAGGGTCCAACCTGGGAAATGCCATCTATACCAATTCACGGAACGGGGTTATTTTTGATGGTGGCGTTAGGGATTTAAAAGGCCTAAGGGATATTAAAGGGTTCAATGCTTGGTTTCGTGGGGATGACCCCTCATTCCTTAAGGAACAGATGCTTTCTTCCATTAATGCGCCCGTACGTATAGGCAGGGCCTTGGTCTTACCGGGAGATGTGGTATTGGCCAATAGGTATGGCACCATTTTTATACCGGCGCACTTGGTACAGGAACTGGTTTTGACCTCCGAGGTAGTGGGGTTGCGGGATGTATTCGGGTTTCAGCGCCTTAGGGAGAAAACCTATACCCCGGGACAGATCGATACACGGTGGACAGATGCCATTAAGGCCGATTTTAGACAATGGCTAAATACCTATCCGGACAGTAAACTCCCAATGACTCGCCAGGAGTTGAATGAGTATATGAAGACACAGAAATAGCATAAGTGTGGCTTTAGGAACAACTTACCTTTCCGTTATTAAACTGCTTTAACAAGAACCCCTATTGAGTTCCATATAAACAATGGCCTTTCCATGAAGAAATATATGCTGTATTCGCTGATTTTTTTAGGTTTTATTGTTCAAAGCTGTTCGGGCCAAAACAAGGACATTACAAAAGATGAAGTCCAAAATGCCGTGGAAGCTTTAAACGAGGCCTTGGTACATCCTGAAATGGAAAAGCTAAAACAAATTACCTCAAAGGATCTTACCTATGGGCATTCCAGCGGCACCCTGGAGAATCAAAGTGAGTTTATTGATGCCCTGTTGAACGGCTCTTTTCATTTTTTGTCCATCACTACTTCGCAGGATCGTATTGCCCTTTATGGGGATACGGCCGTAGCACGGCATATTATGACCGCAAAAGGCACGAATAAGGGTGAGGGAGTAGACGTCCATATCGGGATTATGTTGGTCTTTAAAAAAGAAGACGGGCGCACACTTCTGTTGGCCAGGCAAGCCTATAAGATATAGGTTTAATCCCCCATTTTCCATGTAAAATTACAACAGCCTGGACCATAGTTGTTGGGATTTGATAATTGTACAATTTTATGGCGATTCCGTATTTTGTTTACCACTTCATGTCGTAATTTTGCCTGTGTAAATCTGCTAGTAGCAGGCCATCTAAATTTTTACATAAATGAAAAAAGTAGTAACATTTGGGGAGATTATGCTTCGTCTTTCCCCTCCGGGATTTTTACGGTTTTCGCAGACCACAAGTTTTGATGTAGTTTATGGTGGGGGGGAGTCCAACGTAGCGGTCTCCTTGGCCAATTATGGCGTCCCCGTGGATTTTGTGACCCGTTTGCCGGAGAACGACATAGGGATGTGCGCCTTAATGGAAATGCGAAAAAGGGGGGTTGCTACCGATAAGATAGTTTTTGGTGGCGATCGTTTGGGCATTTATTTTTTGGAGACCGGTGCGGTGAGCCGCGGAAGTAAGGTGGTCTATGATAGGGCACATTCCGCCATGGCGGAAATAGAGAAAGGAATGATAGATTGGGACATCGTTTTTGAGGGTGCTGAGTGGTTCCATTGGACGGGTATTACCCCTGCCATTTCGCAAGGGGCGGCAGATGTTTGTCTGGAGGCAGTAAAAGCGGCAAAAAAACATGGGGTTACCGTTTCAACAGATCTTAATTATAGGGCCAAACTCTGGAAATATGGGATTGAGCCGGAGGCAATCATGACCGAGCTGACTTCCTATTGTGATGTGATTCTTGGCAATGAGGAAGATGCGGAAAAGCATTTTGGCATTAAACCCGAAGGGCTGGACATCACCACCCAGGGAGAGCATGTAAAGGCAGAGGCCTTTTTGTCCGTATGCCAGCAAATGATGGAAAGATTTCCTAATGCCAAAAAAGTGATTACCACGCTGAGAGGATCTATTTCAGCTTCGCACAATACATGGGCCGGAGTCCTCTACGATGGCAAGACGATGTACAAGTCCCCGGAATACCAGATTACCCATATCGTGGATAGGGTAGGAGGAGGGGATTCCTTTATGGGGGGATTGATCTATGGCCTGCTCAACTATCCGGAGGATGACCAAAATGCCCTCAACTTTGCCGTTGCGGCCTCCTGTCTGAAACATACAATAAAGGGCGATGCCAACTTGGTGACAGTAGCGGAGGTTGAAAAATTAATGGGGGGCGATGCTTCCGGACGGGTAGCGCGCTAATGTTTTAATATCTTGGTTTTCGTTGATAAATAAATAAATAAAGGGAGATATAACCTTAACCCTTAACTCTTTGGCTTTTTTCCCTTATCCGGGATTTTCCCAAGACACACAATAGTTAATCTATGACTACAAACAACAATTCATGGCACAGTATTCAAGAATCAAAGTAGCAACTGTAATGCAGGAAACCGGAATGGTACCGTTATTCTATCATCCGGATATAGAATTGGGCAAGAACGTCCTTAAAGCATGTTATGATGGAGGTTCCCGCTTGCTGGAATTTACGGCACGGGGCGACTTTGCCTATGAAGTCTTTTTGGAACTGAACAAATATGCGGTAAAAGAATTACCTGGGATGATTATGGGAGTAGGTTCCATTACGGATAGTGCCGCGGCATCCCTATTTATGCAAATGGGCGCCAATTTTATCGTTACCCCTTCGCTTCGCGAGGATATTGCACGGGTATGTAATCGTAGAAAGGTCTTATGGTCTCCTGGCTGTGGTTCCCTTACGGAGATAAATAGGGCAGAAGAGTTGGGAGCGGAGATAATTAAGCTTTTTCCAGGGTCTACCTACGGTCCGGGATTTGTTAAAGCCATTAAGGGGCCACAGCCTTGGACCAGCATTATGCCCACAGGTGGGGTAAGCACAGAGGAATCTAATCTTAAAGCGTGGTTCGGAGCAGGGGTTACCTGCGTGGGAATGGGATCTCAGTTGATAAGCAAGGAGGTCCTGGCGAATAAGGATTACCAAGGATTAAGGGAAAAGGTTGCAACCACTTTGGAGCTAATCAAAAAACTTCGCTAATGAAGTCCTTTATCACAGATGATTTCCTGTTGCAGGGTGACTTTTCCAAAGTGCTCTATCATGAGTATGCCAAGAAGCTCCCCATCATAGACTATCATAATCATTTACCTCCGGAGGAAATTGCCCGGAACCGAACTTTTGAAAACATAAGTCAGGTTTGGTTGGCCGGCGATCATTACAAATGGCGGGCCATGCGGGCCCTTGGGATTGATGAGAGGCTCATAACCGGGGATGCCCCGGATAGGGATAAATTTCTAAAATGGGCCGAGGCCGCGCCCTACACGGTCAGAAACCCGTTGTATCACTGGACGCATCTGGAATTGCAACGCTATTTTGGTATTGATGTGTTGTTGAATTCCGATAGTGCGGAGTCCATATACATGGAAACAAAAGAAATGCTTAAGGAATCTTCCCATTATACCCTGGGATTGCTTCAACAACAGAATGTAGAGCTGGTCTGCACCACGGACGACCCAGCTGATTCCTTGGGGCATCATAAGCATATCTCCAATCAGGGTAGGGCATTGAAGGTATTTCCTGCATTTCGCCCGGACAAGGCATTTGCCATTGAAAATGTGAATAATTATCTGCAGTATCTGGATAAACTTGGGGATACCGCCGGAAAACCGATTAAATCTTACTCAGATTTATTGGATGTCCTTAAAGACCGCATCGATTTTTTTCATGAAAACGGATGCAGGATTTCCGATCATGGGCTGGAGCAATTGTACTTTTTTGAAAAGGAGCGTTATGATTGTACCAAACTTTTTGACAAGGCCAGAAAGGGAACGGTATTAACCTTGGAGGAGATCCACTATTTCAAATACCATACCCTATTGTTCCTTTGTCGCGAATATGCCAAAAGAGGATGGGTACAGCAATTTCATCTAGGTGCCTTGCGGAACAACAACCAAAGGCTACTTTCTCAATTAGGGCCGGATACCGGTTTTGACTCCATAGGCGATTTTTCCCAGGCACGTGCCCTAAGTGGTTTTTTAAACCGATTGGACAGCACCCATGAACTGGCCAAAACCGTAGTTTACAACCTAAATCCCTCGGATAATGAAGTCATGGCCACAATGATGGGGAATTTTAATGACGGTAGTGTCCGCGGTAAAATGCAATTTGGATCGGGCTGGTGGTTTATGGATCAAAAAGAAGGGATGCAAAAACAGATGAACGCACTATCCAACATGGGACTGCTAAGTTGTTTTATAGGGATGTTAACGGATTCCCGTAGCTTTTTGTCCTTTCCCAGGCATGAATATTTTAGACGAATTCTTTGCGACCTTATAGGTCAGGACGTGGCCAACGGCGAACTTCCGAAGGATGAGAAATGGCTTGGGAAGATTGTGCAGGATATCTGTTATTACAATGCCAAGGCCTATTTTGATTTTCCGGAATAAGCCTTATGGAAGTGATTAGGGACCTTAAACAAAGCCATTGTTAAAATTCCAATTCACAAATCCCAAACTCCAAACTGAAACCTGGGACTTGGGATTTTCGCAAAACCCGGAAGAAGTCCGTGAGAATTGCATATTTGAAGTTTTTATGACGGATTGGCCACTATTGGGTTAGTAAGCTTTTGGGTAGAAATTGGCCAGTACGGAGAAAAAAAATCCTTGATCGTTTCAAAATCTAAGAGTATCTAGAATTTGATACGTTTTGGGTTATTATCGATGTAATTTTGAAGTAATTTTCTCTTTAAACCCCTTCTTTTACCAGGGTTTTCAGTTTTACCAAACTCCCTAACCTCCGACCTTGAACCTCAAACCTTGAACTTTGAACTTTGAACGTTGAACCTTGAACTTTGAACCTTCAAACCTTGAACTTTTTACTGCAAACTACTACTAAACCCCGCTAAACGCGCTAAAACCGCCATCTATGGGTAAGACCGCTCCCGTAATAAAACGGGCGGCATCGCTACATAAAAAGTGAATGGCCCCGTTGAGTTCCTCGGCTTCCCCAAAACGTCCCATAGGGGTGTTCCGGATGATGGCATGGCCACGATCGGTATAGGAACCATCCGGATGGGTTAGTAAAGCCCTGTTTTGGTTACCTATGAAGAAACCGGGCGAAATGGCATTAACGCGTATACCGTCCCCAAACTTGGATGCCATTTCCACGGCCAACCATCTCGTAAAATTTTCCATGGCGGCCTTGGAAGCGGAATACCCTGCTACACGTGTTATTGCCCTATCCACGGCCATTGAGGAATAATTGATAATGGCACCCTCTTTTTGCTGTGCCATGATTTTTCCAAAAACCAGTGAAGGCAGTACCGTGCCATTGAGGTTTAAGTCCGTTACCTTTTTGAAATACTCCATGGACATATCAAAAACAGTTTCTTCCGGTTCAATCGTTGCCCCGGGAAGATTTCCTCCGGCACTGTTCAATAAAATATCTATTCGTCCAAAATCCTGTACTATGCGCTTCCTAACTTCTCGTAGGGACGCTTCGGAAAGGATATCCGCACTGTAACTCCGCACATCGACTTCAGCAACCCGCATTTCGGTTATCATACTTTCTATGGAATCGGTATTCCGGGTCAGTAAGGCAAGTTTTACGCCGGAACTGGAAAGGCTATTGGCAATACTCCTTGCCAATGCTCCGCTGGCCCCGGTAATAATGGCCACCTTATCTGAGATATCAAACTTCATGGAGTCTTAAATTTGGAGCCCAAGTTAAGATAATATCGCCTAAAAAGAAATTAGTGCCCTCTTTCTTAATAACCGCAAAAATGCTACATTTAAAAAGCACTTTATAAATCTGGAACATGCAGGTCTTTAGAATACCACAGGGAGTTCTTATCATTAAGGATAATATCCAATATTTGAAAAAGATCCAGGACTGGGATGGCTTTATCAACAAGAAGAATCTTTACGATGCCTTACTTAAGGATTTATCGACTTTTTCCGTAACCGACAACAATGATTTTGCCAATGGGATTCTTAAACCTATTCAAAATCAGGAGATTTGGGCTTCCGGAGTCACTTATATGCGCAGTAAGGAGGCACGTATGGAGGAATCCAAAAAGGCTGGGGGAGGTTCCTTTTATGATAAGGTATACGATGCGGAAAGGCCCGAACTCTTTTTTAAGGCCACAGCTCAAAGGACGGTTGGCCATGGGGGTACCGTTCGTGTAAGAAAAGACTCGCACTGGGATGTTCCGGAACCGGAACTTGCACTTTTTGTTTCCTCTGAAGGCACCATAGAAGGATATACCATTGGAAACGACATGAGCTCCCGCAGTATAGAAGGAGAGAATCCCCTGTATCTACCGCAAGCCAAGACCTATGAGGGGTGCGCTAGCTTGGGTCCATGTCTTTATGTTCCCCAAGACCCTATCGCACCCGAAACGAGAATTAAGATGGAAATTTATCGGCAGGGCGATATGGTTTTTTCAAAGGATGTTGGGATTGATCAAATAAAACGGAAGCATACGGAATTAGTACATTTTTTGTTTCTTGAATGTGACTTTCCGAAAGGGTGCTTTTTGATGACGGGAACGGGAATTATTCCCCCGGACGATTTTACATTACAAATTGGGGACGAGATTCGCATACATATAGATGCCATAGGCACCTTGGTAAATTTTGTGGGTCATTGAGGCAAGAAAAGGTCAATTATTCTATGAACGGGCTCTTAAAGATCTTATGAAAAAAAGTATAGGTATACTATTGGTTATCAGCATTTTTGGTTGTTCTGAAAAAGCAAAAAAAGGAAAAGTGGCCCATACAAGGGATAACCGGCCCAACGTGGTCTATATTCTTGCCGATGATTTGGGGTATGGCGATTTGGGATCTTTTGGACAGGAAGAAATAAAGACACCTCGCTTGGATAAAATGGCCGAGGATGGCATGGTATTTACGGATCATTATGCCGGTAATACGGTTTGCGCCCCTTCACGGGCTTCTCTCATGACAGGACTTCACCAGGGCCATGCCCCGATCCGCGGAAATAGGAACAATGTTTTAATGGAGGGTACCTTCACTATGGCCAGGCTCTTTAAGCATGCCGGTTATAATACAGCACTTATCGGTAAATGGGGCCTTGGGGATCTTGGTTCCACGGGCACACCGGATCAACAGGGTTTTGATTATTATTATGGTTATCTCAGCCAACTATTGGCGCACAACTACTATCCTGACTATTTGATTAAAAATGGGGATAGCATTAAACTGACCAATGAAGTGGTAAAACAGACTAAAGGCTACGCCAAGGGAAAGGGCCAGGCCGCAACGGTAAAAAATGAATATTCCCATAGTTTGCTTGTAGAGGATGCCCTCTCCTGGATTAAGAACAACAAAGGCAATCCTTTTTTCCTGTACCTCCCCCTTACCATTCCCCATGCCAATAATGAAGGTACCCTTACTGCTCCGCATGGAATGGAAGTCCCGGATCTGGGTAGATATTCCAAAAGGGACTGGCCTGAAGCAGAAAAGGCGAAAGCGGCCATGATCAGTCTTTTGGACAAGGATGTAGGCCGCATTTTAGATTTGTTACAGACTTTGGGACTGGACAAAAATACCTTGGTTGTTTTTACAAGTGACAATGGCCCTCACAAGGAAGGAGGGATAGATCCGGATTTTTTTGATAGCAATGGCCCTCTTAAGGGTACAAAAAGAGATCTCTATGAAGGTGGGATACGCGTTCCTTTTATAGCACAATGGAAAGGTAAGATCGATCCAGGTAAGAAATCCGAGCTCCCTACCGCTTTTTGGGATATGGTACCCACTTTTGCGGAAATATTGGATACAGATTTGAAGGTTGATACGGATGGCATATCCTTTCTTCCCACTTTATTGGGTAGTTCCGATACACAAAAAAGAGAGGGTTATTTGTATTGGGAGTTTGGGGAAGGCAACCATGATGCCCAAGCCGTTAGGGAAGGAAAATGGAAATTAATCTATAGGTACCGCATAAATTCTTGGGAACTGTACGATCTTTCCATGGATTTGGGAGAGAGCGAAAATGTTATTGAGGATAACCCGGAAATAGCAAAACGTCTTAAGGCATATATGGCGAAAGCCCATGTACCCCATGAGGATTATCCTTTGGAGTAACAGGTATAACCTAATGAGAACGAAAATAGGCCTTTATGAGGGTTATGCTTACTGCGTTTTCGGAAATACATCGGTCCATGATATGGTCTTGTTTTCAGCTGCGGAGCGTTTGGCTACCTCCAAAATTTGCATTACTAGGATATTGTTTTCCAAAGAGGATACATCATAGGCATCCAATTCATATCCCTTTTTCAACACCTCATGTAAAAGGGCAAAGGGGTCATGGATACCTTTTGACAGGGCAGGAGCTTTAAGTGCGGTAGATTCCTGTTTTCTTCCCGTCATCAATTGCATATCACTCCCATTTTCACAGATGACGTAACCGGTAGTTCCATAGACTTCCATATCCTTCACATGATGGGGCCAGTTCCATGAGGCCTGTATAATGACCTGGTTTTCGGGATACTCAAGGACGATTAGGGCATCATCATCTACTTTGGGATATAGGGTCGGTTTTAATTGGCGGGTGGTACAGGTGACCGATTTTGGAGCCTGCCCCTGCATAAACCAAGTGGTGAGGTTGGCACCGTAACAGCCAAAGTCCGTAAGCGCTCCACCCCCGTTTAAAACGGGGTCGGTGAGCCAATCCAAAAATTCTGGGTTACAGCCAATTTCAATAGGGCCAAAATGTCCGGTATGGAATACCATACGGCGAATATCACCAATTTTGTGTTCGTCCACCACGAGTTCATGGGCCTTATGGTTGCTGCCATACCAGGAGGTCTCATAATTGGTGAGCAAACGGATATTGTGTTTTTGGGCCAGGGCCTTCATTTCCCGGGCATGCTCCCAGCTTACGGCCAAAGGTTTTTCCACCATAACATGTATGCCCCTGGGTGCGCAATACTTTACCGTCTCCAAATGTTCATAGATGGAGTTAAAAGCCGTAACGGCCTCCGGTTGAGTGGCCTTTACCATTTCATCCAAGGAATCATAGACCAAGTCCATGGAAAAACCATATTGCTTGGCATACCGTTGGGCCAGTTGCCTATTGGGTTCTGCAATACCAACAATTTTGATATCGTTCAAATCCTCCCTGCCAAGTATCCAATGGACATGCGTATGCGTTAGTCCTACCACGCCGACCTTAAGCGGCCCCGTTTCTTTTTCTATTTGACTTTGTCCGTTATTTTGGGTATAGCCCATCTGCACACCTGAAAAAAGGAGCATCAAGCAAAATAAGGTATAAAACTTGGGGATAACCCGGGGCCTAAGGATTTTCATTTGTTCTGTTTTAAAGCGGTTTGGATCGCGTTTTCGACCAGAGGTTCCATAATGACGTATCCCTCTTTGGTGGGATGCACCCCGTCCTCGGCATATTCCTTGGGAAGTCCGTTACGGTCATCCACCATGGCCGAAAAATAATCCAGATATATGATATTGTTCAATTCGGCATAGGTTTGTATCATCTGATTAAGTGCAGGAATCTTTTTTGCAGGTTCCATACCCGGCTTCCAAGGATAGTCATGGGCAGGTAGGGTGGAGCAAAGCACCGTTTTAATACCATTGGCCTCTGCCAACTGGATCATGGAAATAATATTGTCCAAAATCATATTCAAGGTGGCGGGCCCCGTATTTCCGGCAATATCATTTGTCCCCGCCAGAATAACCACTACTTTGGGTTGAAGGCCGATAACATCTTGCCGAAAACGCAACAACATTTGTGGCGTGGTCTGTCCACTAATGCCCCGATTTACATAAGGTTTGTTCTTAAAAAAATCAGGTCTCGACTTAAGCCATCCAATGGTGATGGAATTCCCCATAAAAACAACACGATTCTCATTTTCTGAAGGTGCGTCCAGTTCTTGGTTTTCTTGCTTAAAGTGGTTCAAACCGGCCCAGTCCTGGGCATTTGTAGATGCTATGGACCCAAATAGAATAAGCATTGTTATAAATGTTTTCATGATATATTGATTTTAGATTTCATCCAAATTCCTCCGCTCGCCCCCGTCCAAAGGTATGACCTTTGTAAACTTTTCCTTAGAGGGTCTCAAGCTCATAATATACAACGTAAGTGTAACGGAAATGACTAGAAAAAGGGCATTGGCCGTTAGGTAGTAGGCAAGTATGCCCAGAAAAGCAGGGGCTTCCAACAACCCATATTGAATGATAGAAGCAGTTTGATATTTGGAAAACTTTGTTTTTAGCGCATCGTCCTTGGAAATGCTTTCCACCTGTTTTCTGAAAAAGAATTTACTGCCAAAATACCCTAAAATAGCGGCAATGGGCACTCCATAGGTCAATGGGTCGGATGCGTCCATTTGCGTGGAAAAGGCTTGGACCAAACTGTAAAATAGTACTATCGCGAAGATTAGTCCAAGACAAAGGGCAGCATGTATAATAACTAAAGTTTTCATAGCATCTTAATTGAAAAGTGCGTTTAAGGAGATATTAGAATCCATTGTTTGAGGTGAAATTTGGATTGGTACGCTATGGTAGCCCTAAATATAATGAACTGCGACTTAGGCCAAAATTTTAATAGACCCTAAAGTTTCTTTTTTCCTTGAGGCCATACAAACAAATCCATTACTTGGCCAATACCAATACAAAATAATTGTATTTTAGAGAAATCAACCTTCATATAAAGGTAGGGGTGGAAAGTGTCAAAATTATGGATAGAAGAACTTTTAATAAAAAACTGACCACAGGGTTGGCGGGAACCGCCCTGTTAAGTGGAATGCCCCTGGCCTGCGGGATGGGAGTAGGGCAAGACAAAAAGAAATTAGGTATAGCTCTTGTTGGCCTAGGCAGTTATAGTACCCATCAACTGGCCCCGGCACTGCAGGAAACGGAACATTGCTATCTGGCGGGTATCGTAACCGGAACCCCAAAGAAAGAAAAGGTTTGGATGAACAAATACAATATTCCTAAGGGCAATGTCTATAACTACGATACTTTTGATTCCATCGCAAAGAATGGGGAAATTGATATAGTTTATGTGGTTTTGCCCAATTCCATGCATGCGGATTTTAGCATCCGTGCGGCAAAGGCCGGGAAACATGTGATATGCGAGAAACCCATGGCCATGAACGTGGCGGAATGCGACGCCATCATAGATGCTTGTACCAAGGCCGGGGTTAAATTAAGTGTGGGTTACCGAATGCAATCCGAACCCCATACCAATCAGATTAAGGAACATATCCGTAAAGAAACCTTTGGAAAGGTACATTTTGTTTCTTCCGATGCCGCTTATATCTCTCGGGGGAATCCAAATCAGTGGCGGTTGGATCGATCGCTTTCCGGTGGAGGGGCACTTATGAATATGGGGGTCTATTCCATTCAGAGCAGCATATATGGTACGGGCCATAATCCCGTTTCCGTATCTGCTCAGGAGTTCAGTACACGCCCGGACTATTTTAAGGATACGGACGAGACCATTACCGCCCAAATGGAATTTCCGGATGGAGCCGTTGCCCATATGTTTACTTCGCACAATGCTGGGGCCAATAGACTTTTTGTTTCCTGTAATAAAGGTTTTATGGAATTGCATCCGGCCCACAGCTACGGTCCCATAAAAGGGAGGACTTCCAAGGGAGAAATCAGTTTTCCTCATGAGAGTCAGCAAAAACTTCAAATGGACGATTTTGCCAAGCATATCCTTTTGGGGACGCCCAACCCCGTCCCCGGAGAAATGGGAAAACGGGATATGGTTATTGTAGAAGCTATTTATAAGTCTATAGCCGAAGGGGGAAAACGCATCCCCTTAGATCTTGGGGATATGGGTATTGTGCGATAGGGTTTAAAGAAATCCTATTTGGTTTTTAGGATAAATTGATACAGGCCCTACACCAAACGTATCAGTACATCATATACTTTCAGAACAGCTTTCCTCTCACCTGAAATAGTTCGGGCTGGGCTCACTGCATTTAGCGTATAGCCTCTTTTTTTGCTTGAAAGACTATGCTTTTCAATAAACCCAACTTCCGTTAGGCAGGTTCTGGTGGAACTGCCATAAATATCCGCAAAGGTTCACATAAACATTGTAAGATGGCGTTCCTCTTTTTGCATTTTGAAGCAATTTAGTTTCAAAACGTGGCTTTTTAAACGAACAAGTCCCGTAGGTACAGGGAAATTACATGAAAAATCGTGCCAATTCCACTCAAATAGCATAGCCTTAATTAGAATCGTCCTAAATAGTAACATTGGGTTAACCACTTTAACACAAGGTTAAACTTATGCTAAAGCAATGACCAATCTCATTTAACACAACTCGTCAACTCGACCTATAAATTTGGAATAAACAATAACATTAAAAACTTTTAGAGAACATGAGAACATTAAAAACATTATTGCTATGCACGGGAATTATGGCCTTGGCCTCCTGTGACAGAATTGACGATTTCGTAGGCGACGGCGGAGGCGGTAGTGATGAGCCCGGAGGCACTATTTTCGAAAACAAATCCAATTTGGAGCCTTTGGTATCTATTATGCCACAGTTCAATTTTGTTAAGGCCTACTCCTTGATCAGCACTTCCGACGTACTTCCCGGTAATTTCCAGATAGCTGGTGCCGCCGATGGTGCCGGTTTCCTAGAAGATCCGGAAAGTGATGGATACATCTACATGTTGAACTGTGAAGATGATTACTCTGTAGTGCGTATAAAATTGGACAAATATCTTAATCCGATTAGCGGGGAATATGTTTTGAATTCTGGGGTGGCCGATTTTGCCAGACAATGCTCCGGGACCATGTGGGAGCGAGATATCCATGGAGGTGCCCAAGACCTTTATCTTTCTGCCTCGGAGAACTTCAACTATGACGTTAAAGGTCTTGACCCCTATCAAGCCGTTCCTACGCCCACAGCCGATTTTGGATTGGACGCCCTGGGTGAGTTCCATTGGGAAAACGCCGTTCCCCTTCCAAGGGATGCCTACAACGGTAAGACTGTTATTATTGGAGGAGATGATGACTCTAGCGGTTCCGAAGGACAGGTTACCCTGTACTACTCTGAAAATGGTGATGGCGACTTAAATAACGGTGATGTTTATGTGTTAAGAGCAAAGCAGGTTTCCGATGGAGCCGGAGGTATCATGGAAGCCGATCCTACAACTACATATACGGAGGAAAACCTTGATTACGGGGTTGCCTATGATGTTGAATTTGTAAAAATCGAGAATGGTGGCGCTTTGACTCGTGAGGAAATGGAAGTGGCCAGTGATGAAGTTTTTGCTTTGCACTTTATGAGGGTAGAGGACGTGGATTACCAAAAAGGTTCTGATGCCAATGGCAGAAACGTATACTTTGCCGTTACGGGAAGAGGCCCTGGAAGGGATACCTATAATGACTGGGGTACCGTATATAAATTGGCATTGGACGAGGATAGCCCCATGACAGGAAAATTGACTCAAGTCATTTCTGGTAACACGGATACCAACAATATGGATGGGAACTTGCCAACGCTTCAAAGCCCGGACAACATCTGCGTTACGGAAAACTTTATCTACACCCAGGAAGATCCCAATTCCTTTAGTAGGGGCCATACCGCTTACATTTATCAAAGTGATCTAAACGGGAATTCTACTCGGGTAGTAATGGAGTTTGTAGTTCGTAGCGATTTGGCCAAGGACGGTACTGTAGGCGGTGGAAGTGATACCGAGGAATTTGACCGTGATTCCGGGGAATATGGATCGTTGATTGATATTTCGGATAAGGTGGGAGAGCCCGGTACTTTCTTGTTGGCCCTGCAGCCTCACTATTGGGAAAGCGATGATTTCTTGAATCTGGATGGTCATGATTTGCGTTCCAATCCAGGTGCTATTGCCGCTGCCCAGGCTCGGGAAGGGTTCTCTCCTAGGGAAGACGACCAAGGTTCCCAGGTCCTTATTATTAAAGGATTGCCCCGCTAGTATTTTTAGATATTTCAATTCTTACTAAAGACCCTCATACTTAAATGAGGGTCTTCTTTACATTATACATTGCATTATGACCAAATCAAATTGGTACTTCGCCTATTTTTATCTAATAACGGTTTTATTCTCCTCTTGTAAAGAACAGGACAAAAAGCTCGTAGAAGTCAAGCAGGAAGAAACCCCGGACTGGTCCTACGCCCAAAACTTTTATCTGCATGGCATTACAAACGCCATGGCTTACATGGATACCTTGGCCACGGTATCCAAGGAAAGTACGGCAGCAAAGGAAATTTTCGCAAAAGCCCGTGAGGAATTCAAGAAGGCCGAGCCATTTGCTTCCTATCTAAAACCGGAAGTGGGCCACAGGGCCAATGGACCGGCATTGCCGGTTGTAATGGACGACAGCCAAAAAGTCCTTTTACCTACCGGACTCCAAAAATTGGAGGAGAGCATTTATGAGGAAGGGGAGAGCGAGGAGCGTTATCAGGAAGAAATACAGGTAACAAAGGGAATGTTTGCCATATTACAAAAGGCCATGCAAAAAAGGGAAGTTACTTCAGAACGTTTTTTCATTGCAACCCACCAGCAATTGCTGCGAATCATTAGTCTGGGCATTTCTGGTTTTGACACCCCGGTAAGTCATTTAGGTCTGTCCGAAACCATTGTTTCATTGGAAAGTCTCAGGAAAGTCTATACTAAGACACCTCTGCAATCCAAAATCCTTGAAAAGACCTCCAATTTGGATGCAGACTTTCAAAAAAACGTTACAAGAGCTGTTCAATTTATGAAGGAAAATACCGATTTTGAGACTTTTGACCGTTTCACTTTTATTCGAGATTACATGAATCCCATTACTCGGGATTGGGTGGCCATCCGCAAGGCAAGCGGTTTTTGGGAGGGTGTGAATCACAAGCCTTTTAATTTTGATGCCCCTACTTTTTTTGAGGAAGACTCCTTTAATTTAAATTTCTTTACTCCCGTGGTAAACCGGAGACCCACGGAAAAGCAAATTGCCCTTGGGGAAAAGCTCTTTTTTGATCCCACCCTTTCGGAAAGTGGAACTATGGCCTGTGCTACCTGCCATATTCCTGAAAAGGCCTATGGGGACGGGATGGTTTTTAATCGGGACAAGAATGGCAATCCATTGAAACGGAACACCCCTACCTTGATCAACGTGGCATTTCAGCAAAGTTTTTTTTGGGATGGGAGGGCACCAACGATACTGAATCAAATTACCAATGTCTTCAATAACGATAACGAATTTAACAACTCGGCGCACGAGTTTTCAACCCAGATTTTGAAGGATACTACCTATGTCCCGCTTTTTAAGGAGGCATTTGGGAGAATTCCGAAAAGAAATACGGAGATTATACGTGCCATTTCCTCGTATATATCGACTCTAAACGGGTTTAATTCCAAGTTTGATCGGAATATGAGGGGCGAGGAAGATACCTTTACAGAAGATGAAAAATTGGGCTTTAATTTGTATATGGGCAAAGCACTTTGTGCTACATGTCATTTCATTCCGTTGACCAATGGTACTGTGCCTCCCTTTTTCACGGAACATGAGAGGGAAGTAATAGGGGTCCCGGAAACAGCAGGGAATAAGACATTGGATGATGATTTGGGCACCTATCTGTTGCCCAATTCGGATTTGGATGTGTACTACGGCATGTTTAAGACCCCAACAGTGAGAAATGCAGAGGTAACGGCACCTTACATGCATAATGGCGTTTATACCACATTAGAGCAGGTTATGGATTTTTACAACAAAGGTGGCGGTGGTGGAATGGGCTTTGATTTGGAATTTCAGACGCTTCCTTTTGATAAGCTGAACCTGACCCAAGAAGAACAAAACGCTATTATTGCTTTTATGAAGACGTTGACGGATACCGCAGTGGATGAACCCAAGGAAGAGACATCGGAACAAGTAGCAGGCATTTGAGTATTCTTGGAATTATAAAAGCTTAAAGAATACCTAACATTATTTTAAGATGTTTTTGTTGTCAAGGCGTAAGCATTATGCTAATTTTCGACATAATATGAGAACACTAACAATATGAATCCTATGAAAATGAAAAAAAACCTTCTCGGCAAGGGCCGCCTTGCCCTCTTTACCATCCTTTCCTTTTTGATTTTGGCCTGTTCCGAAAATGACGATAGCCCAAGCGGGGAAAACCCCAACGATAATGAATCCCTTCCCAACCTAGTTGAATTAGCACAATCCGTTGCGGTACTTGAGGATTTGGTAGATGCTCTAATTCAGGCTGATGCCGGTTTGGTGGAGGCACTTTCCGCCCAAGGTCAGAATACGGTTTTTGCCCCTACAAATGATGCTTTTGACGCCCTTTTGGACGAATTGGAGGGTTTTGACAGTTTAACCGACTTTGATGAAGATGAGGAAAAGGCACTTTTAGCAGAAATCTTAACCTACCATGTGGTTGCCGGGGAGTCTACCTTTTCTACCAATCTTTCCGATGGTACGGTGCTGACCACCCTTCAAGAAGAAGATTTGGAAATTAGCGTTGATGTTAACGTTTTTGTAGTGGATAAAACCGGTGAAAATGCGGAAGTAGTTTCTGCTGACAATGAAGCCTCCAATGGTGTTGTTCATATTATTGATAAGATTTTGTTGCCCCAAGCCGTTCTGGATATTTTGAATCCACAACCTACTTTGGTGGAATTGGTGGTTGAGACCGAAGAGCTTTCCTTGTTGGAAGAAGCTGTTATCAAAGCGGATTTGGTGGATGCATTAAATGCTGAGGGACCTTTTACTGTTTTTGCCCCGACCAACCAGGCAATTCAAGAACTTTTCGATTTGTTGGGCGATGAGTATAATAGCTTTGATGATTTTGACAATGTAGTGGAGCAACAGATTTTGGAACAAATTCTTTTGTACCACGTAGTTTCCGGAAAAGTAGGCTCCGGCGATCTTTCCCCCGGAATGGTTCCTACCCTTTTCACGGATAATAGTATTGAAGTAATTGCATCAGGTGAAACTTTCGTTATTGGCGATGCCACGGACGTTGATGCCAATCTTGTTTCGATAGATATAGCCGCCTCAAACGGGGTAGTGCATATTATCGACAAAATCTTGGTGCCCCAAGCCGTCATAGATTTGTTAAATCTTGGCGGGGGTGGTACTACCGAGGGCAGTACAATTAAGGAATTGGTAGAGGATACCGAGGAATTGTCCTTTTTAAAGGAAGCTTTGGTACTTACCGGTCTTTTGGATACCCTTGGTGAGGAAGGACCTTTTACGGTTTTTGCGCCTTCGGATGATGCCCTTTTTGGTCTTTTGGGACTCTTGGGAAACGAGTTGGATAGTCTTGATGATTTTGATACCGAGTGGGAAATTGATTTATTACGGGATGTTTTGTTGTTTCATGTCCTTCCCGGATTGACCGGTTCGGCCGATTTGGTTACCGGTCCTGTAAATACGCTTTCAGGGGAAAACACCATTGAAGTGGTCGCCTTGGATAACGGATTTGGATTGGAAGATGCCACAGGATTGGCCGCGAACATAATATTAACGGACATTCCTGCCGAGAATGGTGTTATACATACCATTGACCGGGTTTTAGTACCCGAGTCCGTTTTGGATGATATTTTGGATGAAACAACGCGGGCGTTGATGGATTTTATCACTTCATTGGATACAGATGATATTAGGGGAGCCATTATGCTCGCAGCACAGGTTAACGAATTTTTGGTAGACGAATTGGACGAGGAGTTTACCTTTTTCCTTCCCACCAACCAGGCCTTTTTGGATTTGTTCGCCTCCTTGGACGGATATGATTCCTTGGCCGATTTCAATACGGTAGAGGATGCCGAACTCTTGGCTACCATTTTGTCGTATCACTTTATTTCGGGAGATACCCTTACGTCCGATGAATTGGACGGAACCACCACAGTAACTACCTTGCAGGGCGAAGAATTGGTCATCAGTATTAATGGAGGGGTATCCATTATGGATAAGACAGATAATCCGGCTATGGTGACCTCACCTGATGCAGCATTGTTAAATGGGGTTATTCACATCATAGACAAAGTACTGTTGCCCCAGGAAATTTTAGATGCGCTTTAAGAGCCTGTTTAAGAATTTATGATAGATAGATTCTGCCAGCCGGCGGCACGCAAGCATAAGCCATTTTTGATGTCCTAAGAGGCAACCTCGAGGCATAGAGCTAACAAAATGGGGCGCACAAAGGGCATAAGAAAATAATTGATAAGTTTCTAAACGGGCTCTAAGTTCTAGAATCGCTCGAATACACCAAGTCCAAAAAGGGCAAAATCGTATTTTACCGGGTCATTGGAGTCCAATTTTCGTAAGCTTTTATCCAATTCCAGAACGGCTTTGGCGTCATTTTGTTTTCGGGTCAATAATCCCAATTTACGGGCAACATTACCGGAGTGAACGTCCAACGGGCATGATAATTGGAAAGGAGCCAGATTTTTCCATAGGCCAAAGTCCACTCCGGCGGCGTTGTTACGAACCATCCATCGTAAGAACATATTGATGCGTTTGGCCGCCGAGCCCTTAGTGGGATCACTAATATGTTTGGAAGTTCTCTTGGGATGGGGTGATCCGAAAAACAAAGTTTTAAAAGCCGTAATCGCGGGTTGTGTGGAATTCTGTTGTACATTTTTGGTAAAGACGTTTTCCAATCCACCATGGTTTCGATAGATATCCTGTAAGCCTCTCACAAAATACCTTAGGTCGATTTCGTTAAAAGTTCGGTGTACAAAACCCGAAAACCGGTCCAGGTCCTTTTCGCCATGCTGAGCAACAAATTCATAGGGGGAATGATCCATAAGTTCCATCATCCGGAGCGCGTTATTGATAATACTCTTCCGATTGCCCCAGGCAATGGTGGCCGTTAGAAAGGCGCTGATTTCAATATCTTCCTTTTTGGAAAAGCGATGGGGTACCTGCAGGGGATCCGTATCCAAAAAGCGGGGATGTTCATAAAAGGCCGCCTTGGTATCCAGAAATTCCTTTAATTCGGCTTTTTTCATCTATAGGGTTTGGGGTTTATGGTTCATTGTTCGTCGTTTGTTGCTCGTCAATGCCTAAATATGGTTTTCAAATCGCCAAATAAGAAACACCATATCATAAATCAATACTGCCGACTGTTCATCGGAAGTACCCATCTCAAAATAGGAAATGCCGTTATCTAACTTAATAAGCACTTTGAACCTTGAACCTTGAACCCGAAACCACTACCAAAAACTGCAACCGCTTCCTACCCACCAATAATCCCGTCCACCATGGTTAGTTTACGGTCCGCCATATCGGCCAGTTCGGCATTGTGTGTAACAATTACAAAAGTCTGTCCAAAAGTATCCCGAAGTTCAAAGAATAAACGGTGCAGATTATCGGCACTTTCGGAATCCAGGTTGCCACTGGGCTCGTCCGCAAAAATGATAGAGGGGTTGTTTACTAAGGCCCTGGCCACGGCCACGCGTTGTTGTTCACCGCCGGAAAGGGCATTGGGTCTGTGGTGATGCCTATGTGAGAGGCCCAAAAAATCCAGTAGTTCCCTGGCCTTTTCTTCCGCTACCGCTTTCGGGGTTTTTTTGATAAAAGCGGGTATGCAGACATTCTCCAAGGCGGAAAATTCAGGGAGCAATTGGTGAAATTGAAAGATAAATCCAATGTGTTCATTTCGAAAACGTGCCAAATCCCTATCGAAAAGCTTGGAAACATCAATTCCGTTTATCATAAGGTCACTTTCTTCTTTGTTGGACATGGTATCCAGCGTTCCCAGTATCTGCAACAAAGTAGTCTTTCCAGCTCCGGAAGCCCCAACAATAGACACAACTTCCCCAGAATCTATGGTAATGTCCACTCCTTTTAGGACCTGGAGTTGTCCAAAGGCTTTTTTAAGATTACGAGCTTGGATCATATAAACGGATTACATGCGTCGAAAGTAAACATAAACCCCTTCACTTCAAAAATCAAGGAGGGGCAAAGTTAAAAGTCACCGTCGTTTCTTCATGCCAATTTGTTCCCGGATTGGCAATAAGCTGCCCATTTATTATTTCCAACCGAAAACCGCCAACCCGTTTTTGGCACTCTTCTTGCTCTAATTTGTGGTAGAATATCCTATATTAGAGTACCATGTCAAAAACCAAGGATAAAAAGTATAATGACCTGCTCTTGGGGCTCCTTTTTGATGCAATAGGCATGCTTTCCTTTGCCATACCCCTGATCGGGGATTTTACGGATGTAATTTGGGCCCCGGTATCGGCTTGGCTTATGACAAGGATGTACAGGGGAAAGGTAGGCCAGGCAGCGGCTATGTTTAGTTTTATAGAGGAGATCGTTCCCGGATTGGACATTGTACCCTCCTTTACCATTATGTGGCTGTATACTCATTTTTTTAAGGGAAGGCAAGGGGAGAAAGTAGTAGAGGTAAAATAGTTTTTTGAACTTCCAAGGCAGGTCCCTTATCTTCAACGGTATAAAATCATAACTTTAAGGCCCTATGAATACTGGGACATGAATAGGAGAGGATTCATCAAAAAAACAACGTTGGCCACCGTGACGGGGGCAATGGGCTGCGATATTGTTTTTGGGGCCGCGATGCCCAAAGGTTACATGCCACTTGCCTTCCAGAATCCTGACCCATTTACCCTTTTTCATAAGGATAGTGAAATGGTGGTCCTCAACAATAGGCCCTTGAATATGGAAGCCAAAGCCCATTTATTGGATGATGCCATAACCCCTAACAAATACATGTTTGTCCGTAACAATGGGCTATTACCGGAGCGCATCGATGGGGATACTTGGAAATTGACTATAGACGGGGAATCCGCAGTACAGGCGAAAAGCTATTCCTTAAAGGAACTAAGAGAAAAATTTCAACAATATACCTATCAATTAACACTGGAATGTGGCGGTAACGGACGAAGCGAGTTCAATCCGCCTGCCAAGGGAAATCAATGGACGGTAGGGGCCGTATCTTGTGCCCAATGGACAGGTATAAGATTAAGGGACGTTTTGGAAGATGTCGGGATTAAGAAAACCGCCGTATACGTGGGGTATCACGCAGCCGATGTACATTTGACACGCGACCCCAAAAAAGAACCTATTTCCAGGGGAGTCCCCATAGCCAAGGCGATGCAAGAGGAGACGCTTTTGGCCTTCGCTATGAACGGGAAGGACATTCCTTTGATCCATGGCTATCCTTTGCGTTTAGTGGCGGGTGGCTGGCCGGCCTCTGCTTCCGGGAAGTGGATCAATAGATTGCAAATACGGGATAAAGAGCACGATGGTGCAAAAATGGGTGGTAGCTCTTACCGCGTGCCTTGTAACACAGTGGCACCCGGGACAAAGGTAAACGAGGACCAGATGTGTATCATTGAGTCCATGCCGGTAAAATCGTTGATTACCTATCCCAAAACGGGGGCTATGTTGACCAAGGGAAGATACCTGGAGGTAAGAGGCCATACTTGGGCCGGGGAAAGGGAGGTGGTAAAAATGGAATATTCCATCAATTTTGGGGCTACTTGGACCCCGTGCAACTTAGAAAAACCAGTCAACCGTCTAGCCTGGCAGCATTTTTCGGCCAAGATCAAATTTCCGAAAAAGGGATACTATGAGGTATGGGCCAAGGCCACAGATTCCGAGGGTTCTTCCCAACCTATGTTGGTACCCGGATGGAATCCCAAGGGGTATCTTAACAATGCCTGTCATAGGATAGCGGTAAAGATTGTTTGATGTCCGATCCACAAAAAAAGTTTGGCAAAGGGGCCCGGCGGGTATATCGTATATTGATAGTTATTTGTACCCTGGCTCTTATCCTGGCTGTTTTCATGTATTACTCCTATGAAAGGAACGGTATGGGAATGGATTCAAAATATTCCGAATTACCTAAAAAGGAGGAGTCGAATTCTATAGGAATAAAAAAAGATTCCCTTACGGGCTTTGTCGTGGCAACGGGTATGCAAGAGACCATAAATAATTGTACCAATTGCCATTCCGCCCAATTGGTAACCCAAAACAGGATGACCCGGGAAGGGTGGCTTGCCACGATACGCTGGATGCAGGAATCCCAGAACCTTTGGGAATTAGGGGATAACGAGCCTATTATTCTGGAGTATTTGTCCACTTACTATGCCCCGGAAGAGAAGGGGAGAAGAGCCCCTTTAAGGGACATAGAGTGGTATTTATTTGAGGATTGAAATTGCCGTAAAGGGTTTCCAAATGAACTCAAGACGAGTTCAATAAAAAAACCTCGGCATATGATAAGTGCCAAGGTTTTTTGATTCGTAGTTTACAGGAATTTTGTCCTTAAACCCGATTATTCAATATTCAGGACAAACTCCAGGTCAAAATCGGTATCGCCATCAGTGGAGCCAGAGGTAGAAGTTTTTACACCGGGTTGGTGTTTTAACAAGACCGTAAAGGTTCCCGTTGTCGCATCACTTGAAGTTGTCCAGGAGGTAGATAGGCCAACTGGATCACCGTTATCATCCTCATCATTATAATTCAATGGATCTGAAGCAGTATCTATATTTCCATTCCCTGTTGGACTGGAAAAGGCACCTTCCGTGAAACTAAAAAAGAATTGGTGCTCATCGTCCTCCTCACGAATTTCGTCTCCAATATCTTCAACATCATCTGGATCCAAGGCGTTTAGGATTTCATAAGTCAACGTATACTCCGTATCAGTTGCAAGTGTAATAGCATCCAAGATTTGTAATCCTTGTAACCCCTCGCCATCCGGGTCTTGAGCTCGAGCCATTACTACATCACTTGCATCAGCCGTGTTAGTGAACATAAGTGTTACATCGGTAAATACCTCTACTTCATTTTCTTCTTCGGGCGCATCGTCGTCGTCACTACAACTTGCTATCAAAACGGCTGCGAATAAAAGGACTATCAATCGGGAACTTCTAAGTAGATCATTCGTTTTCATTCTTCTTTTTTTAAGGATTTAAATGAGTTAATAATTATAAATAGGTGCAAAGTTACTTTTGAATTTTAATTTAACCATATTTTTGCAACTGAGTTGCATTTATATTTTTAATTTTTGTTTAATCCTTACTTTTTCCTGGCCTAAATTGATAATTTAATGAAAAAATTAGGTTTCTACCGGGTTCATCCGCAAAATATCGCATTTCATTTAGATAATCCCGATAACGGGTATTTAATACATTTTGCGCCGTGATACTTCCATTTAGATTTTTCCAGCTAAAATTCCATGATAAGTCAAGGAGAAAATAACCATTGGGAGCATCTATATAATCAAAAATTTCAGAATCGGTTGTGAGTTCTACCGAACCATCGGCGATACTGTCGGGTGAAATAGTGCGTGGTGCTTGGAATTGGCGAAAAGTATAACTGGGTCTAATGGTCCACTTTGAGGATTCAAATTTCCAAAACTTTTCTTGCTCCCATTGCAATTCATATCTTGTGGAAATAGGTGGTTGATTTATCAACGGTTCATTCTCCCCTACATTCCTTGACCATAAATAGCTTATTCCAAAAGTACCCGAAATTTGTTTTGTCCATTCGTCCTTCCAGGTATAGTCCGCCCCTAAAAATAAAGCATCGGCCTGGTCATAGATAAAAGCAGGTGTAGGCCCCCTGAAAGCTGCAGTGACCCCTATGGGACGATCAAAAATATAATTTTCGATATAATGGGAGTAAGCTGTCAATTTGTGGGAGCTCCCATCTTTATTGACTGCCAATTCATTGATGAACTTATACCCTCTTTCAGGTTCTACCGAACTTTCGTTCAAGGGAACCACTTCATCGGTACTAGGTTCGCCATTATCGTCCGTGAACCGCAAAAGGCCAAAAATTGTTTTAAACCCGTGTTGTCCAAAACTAAAGAGTTCAGCTACATTGGGAGTACGCCAGGCTGTTCCCAAATTGGTTCTAAAGGTGCTATTTTCGGAAAATTTACGAATGTAACCAAAGGACGCGGTGAAGTTGGTAAAACTGTAATTGTCCCTAAAAATGTCTTGATTGGTTTCCCTGCCCCTTACGTCATTGGATTCAAAATCGAAACGAACTCCTGCTTCCAAGGTATTTTTGCCAAAAACCAAACTTTCAATGGCGAAGGCACTGAATCTATCGGAGTTATAATTTGGAATAAAAGGAGTGGTATTCGTCCCCGGGTTATTGTCATTGTTTTGACTGAAATATTGAACGCCAAGTAAGCCGTCCAATCCATTCCAATTAGGATGTTCCCATTCCAATTGATAGTCATAAGTCAATAAATCGAGGTCAATAATGGGCAGGTCGGCATCTCTTCGCACATCAAATTCGGCCCTTTTGTTAAACTGCACCCCGCCAATTAAACTAAGTTTGGCTTCATTAGCGTACCACCAATTTACTTCGGCCTTGGCCAAGTGATGTTGCGTAGTTTGACTAGGTTCGTTTATATCATAGGAAAAAGGATTTACAATAATAGGTTCATCGGCATTAATGAGCCTGTTGAAATCCTCAAGACTCCCGGCGATGGATGATCGTAACAACGCCAAATTTTGGTCCACAAAGCTATAGTGAAACGTAAAGTCCCAGTCTTTAATATGACGTAAAACACCAAAACCAGCTGATTTTTCCTCTTTGCCGGAGTTGGTAAGGCTATAGTCCGGGGCATCCCGATCACCAATTTTGGTGTAATTTCCGTTTAGAAAATAACTCCATTTTCCAGTACCCTTTCCAATTTCCAAGTTTGCATTATATCCGCGACCGTTGGTTTGAAACCCCGTCCCAATATCCATATATAATGGATTGTTAAGTAGTAACGGGGTCGGCTCAACTATAATGGCACCACCCAAGGCTTCCGGACCAAAACGAACACCAGCTGCACCTTTTACTACGGTAATGGTATTGGCAGTGGTAATATCTATTTCCGGGGCATGATCGGTACCCCAATTTTGAAAGCCATGTTTTAGGCCATTGTTCAAAATCAAGATTCGATTGCCATACAAGCCATGAATAATAGGCAACTGTACATTGCTGCCCATTGATGTAAATGTTACCCCTTGTACGGTTGAAAGTGAGGCAGCCAGGGATTGTGTTGGATTACTGGCAATTTCAGCTTTACCTACGGTTACTTGGGAAATGGTCTGCGTACCCTTCTCTTTTAATCTTTCAGCCTGAACGGTCACCTCCTCCAAGCCCGTGACCTCTTGGGTCAAATAAAAGTGTATGGATGAATCATGATCATGCTCTTGAGTAGAATTGGCGTACCCTATGCAAGAGATAGTGAGGGTATTTCTTTCGGAACATAGACCATTGAGTTTAAAACTACCCCGGACATCACTACTGGCGTATTTTTTAGTACCCTTTACTCTAATAACGGCATAAGGGACAGGCTCTTGCGTATCGGCATCCAGCACTCTTCCACTGATTGAATGGTTGCAAGGCCCATTTTGGGCAATGACGGCCAGTGAGCAAATAAATAGAAAAAACGATAAAGGAAGCTGTAGCCTCATCAAGATTTATTTTTAAGGGATAAATCAAAAGGGACCGACGGTAAAAAAGAACCCAGGTTCTTCATTTCCGCGTCCATCATAGTTTTGGGAATACTTGGTAAAAACTAAATTAGAAAAGGCGGGGGCCTAGTATGAAGATGGGAATATATTCCTTGTATCAAAGGCTTATTTGAAAAACTGAAATCAAATATTCGGGAATAAAAAACAAAGACCGGGGAAGGATAGAAAAAAAGTGTAGGGCTAATTATTTCAGTCCCTTGGTTTTCAATGGCAAGCTTACAGATTTCACAATTTTCAATGTGGTCCTGTTCCTCATCATGATGCCCACACGCGTAAAAACCGGAAACCTTGATGCACATTAACACGGTGAAAAGGATGAAAATGCCTATGTTACCTTTTCTTTTCATAACGCCGCCAAGCTAAAGACTACCACTATAAAAAAAATAGTATTGGAATGAGTAGTCAATGATACTTTTGAGGGCAAAAATAATTAAAATTTATTTAGATTTATTAAATATAATAATTAATTTAATCCTTGCATCTAGTGCAAAGCTCAGTGTGTTGTGTATGTCTCGGTAATCCTTGTTCCGTGCTACATGGGAAGTCTTTTGCTGAACCTGGCGGTAGCTGCGTAAGTGTTTTTTAAAGAAGCACGGGGCAAAAAGGACAAAGCCTGGTCCGCTAAAGTAGGTTTAATTTAGCACTGTAATTCTCTTATGGAAATTACCAAAGAAACGATTATAGAGCGATGTACGGAGTTGGCAACAGTCTCTACCCGGAATGTACCTTGCAATTGGTGGTGCATACTTTGTTCATCGGCATGTCAAGGATGACGACTCAGGAAAAAAGCAAAACTACTATCGGGGCAATTCAATGTAAAAAGTTTAAATTACTTCAAATAGGAAAAGTTTAAGAGCCCGTTTAGGAATTCGCGATAGAATTGTTATAAGTCATTTTTGTTGGCCTACAAGGCAAAATTTTTGAGCATAGTTTAAACTATGCTCTAAAATTTTAACAAAGTAGGGCCCCAAAAAAAGGGCATAAAAAATAACCGACAAATCCCTAAGTGGGCTCTAAAACATTTCAATTAAAAAGAAAACCCAGCCCCATACGGGACAACATTTTTTTTTCAAAGCCCCAAAAGAACTTAAACTGCCCGAAGAGCCATCCAAAGGCTACCAGTAAAATCTGGTATACTGGAAAAATTAGCAAAATCCTAGCGGTCCAATACATCCAAGGATTAGTGGTTTCGGGGTCAAGTCCGATAAAATGCACCAAGGGTTCCGCCAGTTTTGCCGAGGCGGAACCCGTAATGGCGAAGACCACAAAAATGACGATCAATTGAAAGTTGGACCCAATGCCCCAGCGCTTTTTCAGTTTTTCCATAAAAGTGCGTATAGGGCAAAGTTAATCCTTAGATTCTTGGCAACCAAGGCCCCAAACGTTGGTTATATCTACGTTGAAAGTATACAAAATAAAAGTACAGCTTATAATTTACCTCATAGCCATAGTCTATCTGCGAATCATAATCTATTTGCATTAAGTACAGATCCGGATCAAAGTTAAAGGGTTGGGTGGCCCTAAGGTTCCAATTGGTCACTAAAATCTGATTTCGATTTTCCAGATAGTTTTGGGAATAATAGCCTTCCGGCTTGGGAATAGTCCGCAACCATTGGTTAAATCCGGGATCGATAATAATGATTTCATACTCGGAATCCTCATCGGCAATGGTAACTGTATCGTTTTCCATGTAGTTGAAAATTTCCTTTTCGGCTTCGGATAGTTCAATGGCCGTTTCCTTACCGGCCCCACAGGCATAGATCAAAACTAGGAGCAAGGCCAACAGACCGGATTTCAAAAAAACTCTTTTCATAACACTATTTTTTTATATGATTTGTATCAAACCCCATGCCATAGATCCTACATTTAGGTCTTGGAACGCGGTTTGATTCTATAAAGTACAAAAAAAGCCGTTTGCTACTGCAAACGGCCCATGTTAAATAAAGTTAAGAAAGGGATTACCCCTTAAAAAGATTTCCCAGTAATCCTCCAAGACCACCACTTTTTTTGCTGCTGCCCATCATCATTTCCGCAACGTCGTCCAGTACGCTACCATCCCCGTCAGCATCTATCAAACTGGTAATGAGGCTCTGGTTTTGTTGGGATTGTCCGCCCAATAAACCTCCCAACAAACTGTTCATGCCATTGGCATCGTTGACGTTACTATTTGCCGTTTGTCTCCCAAGATACCCCATAACAATGGGTGCCGCAATCTTTAGGATACTGGCAATTGAACTTGCATCGATCCCCGATCTTTCACTTAATGCATTTTCAACCTGTGGCTGCCTGTTTCCCAACACATGGCCCAATATCCCGGCACCGTCGTCCATCACCTCCTGATCAACACCACCGCTAAAAAGTCCACCCAGATTGTCCAAGATACCGCCACTGTGCTTACCACTTAAGGCATTCATCAGCCCTTGTGCCCCCTCGGGGGATTTTACATTGCTTTTCATGGCGCCCAACAATAAAGGCATGGCCATACCCAATACATCGGCCGTTTTGTTTTCGGATTGCCCGGTCTGTCCGGCCACTCCACTTATAACTTGTTTGCCCATTGGGCTGTTTAATAATTCCATTAATCCTGACATGATATAGTGTATTTTAAATTCGCCCCAATGTACGAAAAAGTGGATCGCTTTAGGAGATAATTCAAAAAAAGAGCGCTATTTCAGCAATTTGATAATCTGTGCGGCCAATTCCGTACCAATACGATCTTGCGCTTCCCCGGTAGCAGCACCAATGTGTGGGGTAAGGGAAATCCTGGGATGCATCAATATTTTGATTTCCGGATTGGGTTCGGACTCAAAAACATCCAGACCGGCAAAGCTTACTTTGCCTTTTTCAAGGGCTGCTACAAGGGCCACTTCATCAAGAACCCCTCCACGGGCGGCATTTACGATACCCACACCGTCTTTCATAATTTCCAGTTCCCTTTTGCCGATTACATATTCTTTTTGAGCCGGAACGTGAAGCGTAATAAAATCCGATGTTTCAAGAACCTCATCCTTAGAGGAGGTAATCAACTTGAAATCCAGAGATCGGCCGTCAAAAAAAGATACCGTTAGCTCGACATTTTCCAAGAAAGGGTCATAGTAGACTACCTTCATGCCCACTCCCAGCGCAATCTTTGCGGTAGCCCGGCCAATACGGCCAAAACCGATTACACCCAGGGTCTTTCCCCGGAGCTCTGTACCGCCGCCATAGGATTTCTTAAGTTGCTTAAACTTGGCATCCCCTTCCAAGGGCATCTGCCGATTGGCGTCATACAGGAAGCGGACTCCACCAAAAAGATGCGCAAAAACCAATTCGGCGACCGATTCGGATGAGGCTGCCGGGGTATTTATGACGTGCAGTCCCTTTTCCTTGGCATAGGCCACATCAATATTGTCCATTCCTACGCCACCACGGCCGATCAACTTTAATCCGGGACAACCGTCTATGATATTCTTGCGTATCTGGGTGGCACTGCGCACCAGGATTCCGATAATGTCGTTTTCGTTGATATAGTCTATTAACTGCTCTTGAGCCACTTTTGTAGTAATTACTTCAAAGCCGGACTTTTCCAAAGCTTCGACGCCTTTTTGCGCTATACCATCGTTTGCTAGAATTTTCATAAGTCTCTAAGTTCTATTCCCTTTCCGTTGGGGGGGAGGTTTATCCCTTGCGTTCCATTTCGCTCATCACGTCCACGAGCGTCCCTACACTTTCCAGGGACATGGCGTTGTACATGGAGGCCCTATATCCTCCAACGGAACGATGTCCGTTAAGTCCATTGATACCCGCTTCCTTCCAAAGTGTATCAAAGGTTTCCTTTAATCCAGGTTGGGTGAGATTAAAAGTGGCGTTCATTTGTGAGCGGTCCTCTTTCTTGGCGAAACCTTCGAAAACGGGGTTTAGGTCAATTTCAGAATAAAGTAATTGGGCCTTCTTTTCATTGATTTCAGCTATGGCCGCAATGCCCCCAAGATCTTTAAGCCATTCCAAGGTAAGCATACAAGTATATACTGAAAAAACGGAGGGGGTATTAAACATGCTGTCCTTACTAATATGGACCTTATAGTCTAACATGGATGGGATTTTCCGTGAGACCTGCCCTAGGATTTCTTCTTTTACGACGACCAAAGTGGCACCTGCCGCACCCATATTCTTTTGCGCTCCAGCATAGATGAGGTCAAATTGGGAAAAATCCAACTCGCGCGAAAAGATATCCGAACTCATATCGCATACAAGGGGAACACTGGTCTTGGGAAATTCCTTGATCTGTGTTCCAAAAATGGTATTATTGGAAGTAAGGTGTAAGTAATCCAGGTTATCCGGGATAACATACCCTTTAGGGATATAATTGAAATTGGTGTCCTTGGAGGAACCCACCTCTACAACCTCGCCCAACAATTTAGCTTCCTTGATGGACTTCTCACTCCATGTTCCGGTACTTAGATAACCTGCTCTTTTTTCCAATAGGTTATAGGCTACCATAAGAAACTCCAGGCTAGCTCCTCCCTGTAGGAATAATGCCTGGTATCCCTTGCCCTCCAGGCCCAACAACTCCAGGGACAGGGAGCGGGCCTTTTCCATGACTTCTACAAACTCCTTACTACGGTGGGAGATCTCAATAAGTGAAAGTCCTGATCCATTAAAGTCCATCACGGCCTCGGAAGCCTTTAGAAATACTTCCTTGGGTAAAATACAGGGGCCTGCACTAAAATTATGTCTTTTCATGGTTTAAGCAAATTTAAGCGGTTAAAGATCCTAAATTTATGTTGAAAGTGGGATATGTAAAACAAATAATTCCATTATGTTTTTAACAGGAAGTCAACAGTATCTATCCCGTCCGCATAATCCGTTAAACTGGGGTTTTGGGTCTGTCCAAAAATGATTTCCCCATCCAAGATCCCATCTGCCACCACACATTGAATATTTTCTTGATCTGCCTTGATCCTTTGCCGCACAGTCTCCAAGGAGGAATAGGTTTCGTAAAAAAGAGTGGCAATGGGCGATGCATAATTTTCATCTTCCTTTAGCATTAAAAAGCCATTGTCCAGTATCTTGAATTCGCTCATAAGGTAAACCGCCTTGTTATAGTCATAATTATTGGCGTATTTCTCATGCTCAAGAATATCCCTATATGGAAAGATCGCCTTAAAGAGTCGATCAAAGTCATAACCCTTCGGAACAAAAATCTTGGATATGCTTCTACAACCCAGGCCGTAATACCTAAAGATATCTTCTCCAAGCGCTTCCAATCGAGATGAGGATTCCTTGCCGGTGAGGATGCCTACGGAATTACGGTTCCTTCTTATGATATGCGGTTTATGGCCAAAATAATGGGAAAAGTACCGGGCGGTGTTGTTGCTTCCGGTAGCAATGACAACATCGTAGGCACTCAATGCATCCTCCGTAAACACGATGGCACTTTTTAAGGAAGGTTCTATACTGATGAGATATCGGGCCAAAAAAGGAAGCAGAATGGTATCGTTGGAGGATAGTTTGGCCAAAACCGAATTTCCGCTCAACAATACGGCCAGGAAATCATGAAAGCCCACCAAAGGGATATTCCCGGCCATTACAATGGCGACCGTCTTTTGTCGGCTGTTTTTCAAAGGATATCCGGACAGCCAATTTTGGAGGTTTTCCCTATGGAGCAGGTTGCCCCATTGCCGTAAGGCGTATTCTATGTTTTCTGACGTAAACCATCCATTGGCCCTGCCGGCCAAACCAATATGTTGCTCCAACTCCTGAAATTGGGCATTTTCAGGAGCATTGGACTGTTGTTTTTTGGAATATTCACAATAATCCCTCAGAAATTTTCCAAGTTTAACAAAAGCTTCTAATCTGCGTTCACGGTCGGCCATTATATTTGTCTAGCAAGGGGATAGGATTTACCTTTGTTTAAACGAATTGCAAAAATACACATAGAAGTGGTTTAAACTTTTAGCAAATGCAAAAAGATTAATTTACTTCATAGAAAAGAAAATTATGGCGATTATTATAACTGATGAATGTATCAATTGTGGGGCCTGTGAGCCGGAGTGCCCCAATACTGCAATCTATGAAGGTGCGGACGAATGGCGTTACAGTGATGGCACGTCCCTGAAAGGGGATGTGGTATTGCCGGATGGCAAAGCGGTAAATGCGGACGAGGTGCAAGTACCTATTAGTGACGAGATTTATTATATTTCCCCGGACAAGTGTACGGAATGTATGGGATTCCATGAAGAACCGCAGTGTGCGGCCGTTTGCCCCGTGGATTGTTGTGTTCCGGATGAAGATCGTGTTGAAACTGAAGAGGAACTTTTGGGAAAGCAGAGGTTTATGCACCCGGAAGATTAGACCTTGTATGTAAGACGTAATACATAAGACTGAACCTGGGCTTTGCCCAGGTTTTTTTGTGGAAATATATAATCTCCGATAATTATCATATCATGTAAAGTTCAGCTTTTCGATTAATTGGGTAGGGGAGTGCGTCTAAAGTCGGGCATTCGACATGTCAAAAGTATTTTAAAACTATCTTTGCGCCTTAAAATTAGAAGTAGGTTATCTGGCATCTAATATCTAAAGTCTAAAATTTAACATCTCACATCTAAAATGAAAGCAGGTATCGTAGGATTGCCCAACGTAGGGAAGTCCACCCTTTTTAATTGTCTTTCCAATGCCAAGGCCCAAAGTGCCAACTTTCCATTTTGCACTATTGAACCTAACATAGGTGTAGTAAACGTTCCCGATAATCGCTTGGAAAAGCTGGAAGCCTTGGTAAGGCCGGAGCGTGTGATACCTGCTACTGTGGAGATAGTAGATATTGCGGGTTTGGTAAAGGGGGCAAGTAAAGGTGAAGGTCTTGGTAATCAGTTCTTGGGGAACATTAGGGAGACCGATGCCCTGATCCATGTGCTCCGATGTTTTGACAACGACAATGTGGTGCACGTAGACGGTTCAGTGGATCCTCTCCGGGATAAGGAGACCATAGATATGGAACTACAGCTAAAGGATTTGGAGACAGTCGAAAAAAAGTTGGACAAGGTAAAACGGGCGGCCAGGACAGGCAATAAGGACGCCCAGAAGGAGGAAGCAGTTTTGATAAAGATCAAAAAGGGGCTGGAATCCGGGACATCCGTCAGGGCCATTGAGCTGGGCACGGACGAACATGAGGACTTCGTAGGGCCGTTACAATTGATTACAGACAAACCGGTAATGTATGTCTGTAATGTGGAGGAGGCTTCCGCTGTTTCCGGCAATAGTTATGTAGCGCTTGTAAAAAAGGCCGTGGCCGTTGAAAATGCGGAGGTCGTAGTCTTGGCAGTAGCCACGGAAGCGGACATTACGGAATTGGAGACCTATGAAGAGCGACAGATGTTTTTGGAAGACCTGGGGCTTAAGGAGCCCGGTTCGGCCAAATTAATTCGGGGCGCATATAGCCTGCTCCGATTGGAAACCTATTTCACGGCAGGCGAAAAAGAAGTAAGGGCCTGGACTATTCCGATCGGGGCAACCGCGCCCCAGGCAGCAGGGGTCATCCATACCGATTTTGAAAAAGGTTTTATCCGGGCGGAGGTAATTCCCTATTCGGATTATATTTCCTTTGGAAGCGAACAAAAGGTTAAGGAGGCAGGCAAAATGCGGGTAGAAGGAAAGGAGTATATTGTCCAGGACGGGGATGTAATGCATTTTCGATTCAATGTATAATATATTTCAATGTATATATATTAAAGGTATAAATACAGAAGCATAGCCGCCGAAATTTTTGAAACTAGACCGCTTCACTGCTAGAATATAGAAATTGAACCAAACAAAATCAGTTTATTATAAATTCTTGGATTTCTGAAACCCCTGAAATTCAAAAAATCATCTTTTTGCCCGCAAAATAGGGTTTTACAGACCAAATACGTTTTAAACAGCGAAAATTCAAAGAGTCTTATATCTTAAAGCGACCTGTGCTGAGCTTGCCGAAGTAAGCGGTCTTATGTCCAACTTTCGGACACTTGTGATATTTATAAGGTATAATCAATTCCAAAATTACTCTGATAAAGCGCCTAAGTTCCCTATTTCGATTCACCGACGTAATACCCGGTATTTCCGTTGAACGGTTAGTATAAAAGGGAGGAAACGATTCGTTTATATCCTATTTCTGGGTATTACGTCGGTGAATCGAAATAGGGAACTTAG
>JBCBSN010000015.1:0-37467 GCA_039819225.1 Bacteroidota bacterium
GTCTTCTTCTGTCTGGGCAGCACAGATGACAGGGTCTATGATGAGAAGTAAAATCAAGGCAATTGTTCGCAAACCATCATTTTTTTGCCAACAGAAGAAGACCTAAGTTCGTATTACAATATGTTCGATACGATTATTGGCATAGAAAACCTGGAAATACACTATGGGGTGGTCTATGTGGAAAAACATAGGGCAAAAACCAAGAAGACAAAGTTTTTTCCTTCCCCAAACTTCACACTAGGTCATGCGATTATTGACCATATGCCCTACTATTCCCTTAATCTTAAGTACAATGTTTACGAGGATGAACTCCTTATGAAGATTGCCAACAAGTTGGGTGGGGAGATATTAAGAGTATACAAAGAAAAAGTAAACGGTTTTACCATTAACGGGCATCGATTCACAAAAATTAAAGCTCCCAAGACAGGTAACCAAAAAATAGATCCTGGTTTTTATGCAGTACTTTTAGAAAAACCATTATTTACTTTGTTAAAAAAGCATCGCAAGCTGCTAACCGATACACTAGGTGAAAATCTAGTCTTTTTTGAGTTTGAGGACCTAGATCCGGATTTCGTCCTTTATTACGGTCTCGACTATCATAAGCTCAAGAGAATACGCGATGTACAGGCCGTGTTTCCCGGATATACCGAACAGTTGGACGATTTTGTGAAAACACTACCTCCAAATTCCAATTTTGAGGATCAATTGAAAACCATTCTGGTATTTACGAACACCCTGTTAACCTCTGAAAAGGATAAAGCTTTGCAGGAATGAGGTATTTATGCTTTGCCTTTCTGATATTCCTCTCCATCCATTGGTGCGAGGCCCAAGGGGATTCCAAAAATATGGATCTTACTTTCACGGATGCAACCCGATTGGAGGTCTTGGAAAAAATTGAAAAATCCTCCGGCTATCGTTTTTATCTGGTTTCCCAATGGCTAGGTCAGGATCGTATCTCCGGTAGCTATCGAAATACTTCGTTGGCCATAATCCTTGAGGATATCTTCAAGGATACGGTTATCAATTATTTTATCTTGGATAACCGCACCATAATCCTCACCCGAAATACGGTGGTACGGGATCAACTACATCCAAGTTTTTATGAGGATACGCTTACAGAAAGAGAGGGTCCTACAGAAGTAAATCGCCCGCTTTCCCATGTTCATTTCGAAGAGAAGCAAAGCGAGCAAGGGAACATAGAAACGGTTCGTATTGGCAAGGAAAGAAAGAGCATTCGATCAAAGACCTTTACACTTTCGGGCTATGCAAGGGAGAAAGCTACCGGGAAGCCCATTCAAAACTTGGCCATCATAGTCAAGGGAGGGACTTTGGGGGTGAGCACGGACAACAACGGCTTCTATACCATAAAACTACCTGTAGGCGTAAACCTGCTCCAGACCCAGGGTATTGCACTGGAGACCCAGGAAAAAAGGGTCATTATGTACAACAATGGTCAACTGGACTTTAGCCTGGGAGAAAGCGTAGAGCAATTGGACGAAGTAGTGGTGGAGGTTAACCGAAAAAGAAATGTGGAAAAAGTGGTCACCGGAGTCGTGGAAATTGACATCGCCGAGATAAAGAATATTCCCCTGGTGTTGGGAGAGCGTGACATTCTTAAAACGGCAATAACACTTCCCGGTATTTCCAATGCGGGGGAAGGAGCTGCAGGATATAATGTTAGAGGTGGGGGTACTGATCAAAACCTAATACTCCTGGACAATGCGGTACTCTACAATCCCTCCCATTTTTTCGGTATTTTTTCTGCCCTTAATCCTTTTACCACGGGTGGGGTAACTATCTATAAGGGAAGTATCCCCGCCGAATACGGAGGGCGTTTGTCCTCGGTTTTTGACATTACTACCAAAGATGCCAACACCCAAAAGTTTGCCGGGGAGGCTTCAATTGGGCCTGTCACTAGCAATCTCACCCTAGAAATGCCCATTGTAAAGGGCAAGTCGGGCATTCTTTTAGGAGGAAGGAGCACCTACTCCAACTGGATCCTAAACTCCCTTGATGATGAATCGCTGCAAAACAGCAAAGCGTCCTTTTTTGATATAATTGCCAAATACAACGACCGCATTGATGAAAAGAACAGTATTTCAGCAACTGCCTATTATAGCCGGGACGCTTTTAGTATTACCTCTGATTCGGTGTTCAACTATAGCAATCGCTTGGTTTCCCTTAAATGGGGACATCGTTTAAATGAAAAGAATTCCGCCAATGTATCCCTTTCCAATAGCGAGTATGGCTTCGGTATTGATTTTGAGGGTGATTCCAATGGTAATTTCGATTTGGGATACCGCATCAACGAAACGGAACTTAAATTGAACATGCTGAAACTTTTTGGGAAATCGCATAGGATCAGCTACGGCCTGTCCAGCAAGCTATACTTGGTAGACCCCGGGGATATTGAACCCGTTGGTGACCAGTCGATAATAGAACCGCTTAGTTTGCAACGGGAAAAGGGGTTGGAATCGGCCCTATTTGTTTCGGATAATATATCGGTAAACAAAAAGCTTTCATTTGATATTGGGCTTCGCTACTCGCTGTATTTTGCCATGGGGGAGTCGTCCCAAAGAATTTACGAAGCGGGCTTGCCCAAAAGCGAGGGAACGTTATTAGAAGTTCAGGAATTTGGGAACAATGAGATTATCAAGACCTACGGCGGGCCGGAAGGGAGACTATCCGGCCGTTATTTTTTGACACCAAGTTTTTCGGTTAAGGCCAGCTATAATAATACCCTTCAATATATACATACCCTATCTAGCAATACCACGGTTTCCCCTTTGGATACCTGGAAGCTTTCGGACATCAACATAGAACCACAAAGGGCAAACCAAGTTTCGCTAGGTCTGTTCAAGAACCTGAATGATGATGCTTACGAGTTAAGTCTGGAAAGCTATTACAAACGATCAAAAAACATTCTGGATTATAAGGTAGGTGCCCAATTGCTACTTAACGAATCAATTGAAACAGAGGTTTTGCAGGGCGAAGGCAAAGCCTATGGGGTAGAGCTCCTGCTTAAAAAAAAGGATGGCCGTCTCAATGGATGGTTGGGCTATACCTATTCACGTTCCTTTATAAAGCTGGATAGCGAATTTCCCGAGGAACAGATCAATAATGGTGAGTACTTCCCCGCCAATTATGATAGACCCCATGATTTCAGTTTGGTAAGCAATTACAAGCTCACTAAACGATTTAGTCTATCGGCCAATTTTGTGTACCAAACGGGCCGGCCGTTTACCTTCCCCATAGGCACCTATTTTTTGGATGGGGCGGAATATGCCCTGTTCAGTGAAAGAAACAAGTTTAGGATTCCCGATTTTTATAGGCTGGACCTCAGTTTTAATGTGGAAGGAAACCATAAAATAAAAAAGTTTGCGCATAGTTTTTGGAATATCTCGGTGTACAATGTTCTTGGGAGGAACAATCCTTTTTCCGTCTTTTTTGTGACAGAGGACGGATCTTTACAGGCCTACCAAAGTTCCATTTTTGCTATTCCGGTACCCACGATAACCTATAATTTTAGATTTTGAATTCAGCAATAAATGTCCTCTGGGAACACCCCAAATATGGCAAATTTGTTTTTGCCCTCTTCTGGATATTCCTAATTCTCGAAGGTTGTACGGAGCCCTTTTCTCCAGAAATTCCCGCTTCTGAAGGACTTCTTGTGGTGGATGCCACTATTACCAATGAACTCAAAAATCACCAGATCTTTCTTAGCCGATCCACCCAAGGAGAACCTGAACCCTTGGCAGAATCCAACGCTATGGTCCGTATTGTTGACGACAACCAACAACAATTCACCTTTATGGAGATCAGCCCGGGAACCTATGAGTCCAGCATTATGTTCGCAGCCGAACCCAATAGATCCTACCGTTTGTTGATTACCACAAGCAGTGGCCGTGAATATGCCTCCACCCCATTGTTACTGCCCCAAGTTACCGAAATAGAGGATATCTATATAGAAAGAACTACTTCACAAAGTGGTTTGAATGGGGTCGGCATTTTTGTTAACAGTTTTGATTCCACTGGGAACTCCATATATTATAAATATGAGTATGAGGAAACCTATAGGGTCATAGCACCAAGGTGGTTTCCCCAGGAACTCGTCATCACTTCCGAAAATCCTTTGATTGTAGAAGAGGTAGGGCGCGTAGGGCAGCGGGTCTGTTATGCCACCCAAAAATCCAACAACCTTATTTTAACCAACACTTCAGGTGTCGGAGAGGATAGAATCTCTGATTTTAATGTCCGCTTCTTAAGTAATAATAACTACATCATATCGCACAGATATAGTATCCTGGTAAAACAGTTTGTTTTGTCCAGGCAGGTTTTTGAGTTTTATGAAAAGCTTCAAGATTTTTCAGGTTCTGAAAGTTTGTTTTCGGAAAGTCAACCCGGTTTTATTGTGGGGAACATCGCCCCCCAGGATGGTGGAAATGACCAAGTGGTTGGTATCTTTGATGTTTCTTCCGTTTCGGAAAAAAGAGTGTTTTTTAATTATTCCGATTTTTTTCCGGACGAAGATCTGCCCCCTTTTGCCGAGGATTGTCCATTTAAGACAAGGTTCGCCCCCGAATTTGGCGAATTGGCCAGTTTGATACGGCAAAATCTGATAAGTTTTAATAGTGAAAATGAGGATAGGAATCCCTTTGCTAATGAAGGGCCGTGGGATGTACAGCCCCGAGTATGTGGAGATTGCACGGCATTGGGAACAGAAACAATACCCGATTTTTGGGAAGAATGAATAGTAGAACACATACGAAAAAGACACGCTACTTTTGTGCGCTGCTATTTTTGGTGGCCGCTTTAGGGTATGGACAATACTCCATACGCTCCCAGGAAGAAATAAAAAGGTTTGAGCGCATTCCAAGGGAAACGGTCTTTTTGCACTACAACAATTCCTTGTTCCTGGTGGGCGAGTATCTATATTATAAAATGTACTGCTTGCAAGGTAAAGACCTTTCTCCTAGTGGCATTAGCAAAATTGGCTATGTAGAACTAGTGGACAAGGATAGAAATCTAATTTTTGAACATAAGTTACTGTTGGTCTCCGGTATGGGTCAGGGTGACTTTTTTATCCCAACAACGGTTCCTTCGGGCAATTATAAACTAATAGGGTATACAAGGTGGATGCTTAATAATTCGGAGAATCGCTTTTTTTCGGCCAACATTACTATAGTCAACCCCTACGACCAACTACCCAAAACGACCCTCTCCCAAGAAAAAGGGGAATCTAAGCCTGTTCCAGATACAGAGGAGTCAGGCATAGGTGCTCCATCCTCAAAGAAAGGGAGTGCTTCCGGTGTACATTTGGAATCTGATAAGGTTTTGTATGGAAAGCGAGAACGCGTATCCCTAAAAATTAAAAACACCTCCGACCTCCCGGTCGGCGGCAATTACTCAATATCGGTTCGGAAGAAATATATGCCCAAAGGGCAGTCCCCGATTACTGCCACCCATTTTTTTAATGAATCCCTCAAAGACTCCGGTCATGAAAAGTTTGTAGAAGGTCCTATATACTTACCGGAATTACGGGGCGAGCTCATATGCGGCAGTGTCCTCTCAAAAACCAACAGTGTTCCGTTGGCCCGGCAAGTATTAGGTATTACATTCTTGGGGGAAAATCCATTGGCCTATATCTTAAGGACAAATAAGCAAGGCCTTTTTTATTGCAACCTTGGTCCCTCCAACAGAAAGAGCACCACCATCTTGCAAGTGTTAGGGGAAAATCGTAGTCAAGGGCACATTGTGTTGCATCCTTTGCCCAAACCCAGTTATGCCGATTTGGAATTTAAGGCATTGGCCATTCCTCCCGATAGCAATCCCTCATTGCTTCAACGCAGTATTTACAATCAGGTGGAGAATGCTTTTTTACAACAAAAAGCGGACAGTATGGTACAAATAGATTTTCCATTGCCCGTGTATCATAAGCTATCCGAGACGTACATTTTAGATGATTATAAGCGGTTCAAGACCCTTAAGGAAACAGTAACGGAAATAATCAAAGGAGGGGTTATCCTTAGAAAGGTAAAAGGAAAAGAAAAGCTTTTTATTAGGGACAAGGAAAATTACTTCCTCAACCCTGAGAATGCTCCTTTGGTGCTTGTGGATGGTATCATTCTAGAAGATATATCCGAGCTTATTGCATATGACATCCGAGGTGTCAAGGATATAGGGATTTCAAGACACGACTACTTCATAGGCCCCAAACGGTACAAAGGAATGGTATCCGTACATACTAAAAATCAGGATTTTGTTCCTTCAACTGGAGGTAATCGTATGCAAAGGATTCAAATTCCAAGCCCCGTAACAACCAAGGTATACCGTTTTCAGGATTACGCCCAAAAAACGCAATTGGAAAGAATCCCGGACTATAGACACCAATTATTCTGGGATCCCGATATAGTCTTAGAAAAAAAAGAGACCTCGTTAGTCTTTTATACCTCGGACAATGTAGGTGAATATGAAATAGTCCTGGAAGGATTTACGGCACAAGGCAGGGCCATATCAGTTTCAAAGGCTATACAGGTACATTGATCAAGATATGGTAATGTATTCCTCCGCACACTGATTGAAAATTTCTAGCTTAAGAAATTCTTTTTTAAGCCAAGCCGAAATGTTTACAAAGATGGGATCAAAGTGCCTTATTTAATTTAGAAAATTTTTTATGGGTTTTTGATCATAAGGCGAATTCTCCGCTATTGCTTGGAAATGTATATATTTGCTGGTAAGGAACCGAAGTATCCTGAATGGAAGAACAGCTTAAAAAAGAAGGTAAATACCGGTATATAGAAGTAGGGGAAGGCACCCCTCTTATTATTTTACACGGTCTTATGGGAGGGTTGAGCAACTTCCAAGGGGTTACGGAGCATTTCCCTGAAAAAGGGTATCAGGTGCTGGTCCCGGAACTGCCCATTTATGATATGCCCCTTGTAAAGACCAATGTTAAGCAGTTTGCCAAATATCTAGAAAGCTTTATCGAATACAAGGGACTAAAGGACGTCATCCTTTTGGGAAACTCCTTGGGCGGACATATTGGCCTTTTACACTCCAAACTTTTCCCGGAACGGGTCAAGGCCCTTGTAATTACGGGAAGTTCGGGCCTCTATGAAAGTGCCATGGGAGATAGCTATCCCAGGCGCGGGGATTATGAGTTCATCAAAAAAAAAGCACAGAACGTTTTTTACGACCCGGCAGTGGCCACTAAGGAAATCGTGGATGAGGTCTTTGACACCATCAATGACCGGGGCAAAATCATAAAGACTATTGCCATTGCCAAAAGTGCCATACGCCACAATATGTCCAAGGATTTGCCAAAAATGCAGACCCCTACTTGCATTATTTGGGGAGAGGAGGATAATGTAACGCCACCGGAAGTAGCCAAGGAATTCCACGAACTATTACCGGACTCGGAGCTTTTTTGGATTCAAAAGTGCGGCCATGCCCCTATGATGGAACATCCTAAAGAGTTTAACACCATCCTGGACGCTTGGTTGGAGAAAAAAGGGTTTTAGTCCGTTGGGCTATGGTTATCCGCTCTTTGGCGGCTAAATTTGATTTTGGGTTTGAACCCGGATCCTTGAACCTTTATCCGTGAAAATAAAATCGGCAAACTTTGTGATGAGCAATACGGATGTGGCCAAGTGTCCCAACGAGCCCTTACCTGAATACGCTTTTATAGGCCGCTCCAACGTGGGCAAATCCTCCTTGATAAACATGCTTTTGCAACGGAAAAACTTGGCGAAGACCTCAGGAAGGCCGGGGAAGACCCAATTGATCAATCATTTCAAGATAAACGATAATTGGTTCCTGGTAGATCTTCCAGGCTATGGTTATGCCCGTGTCTCCAAAAAAGAAAAAAAAGTGTTCCAAAAGTACATTACGGAATACTTTTTAAAGCGAAAGCAACTGGTCTGCGCCTTTGTGCTTATCGATGTGCGCCACACCCCACAAAAAATCGACTTGGAATTTATGCAATGGATGGGCGAAAACGGCATTCCCTTTACCATCGTCTTTACCAAGGCGGACAAACTGAAACCCAAATCCCTAGAGCCCCAGGTGAATTCCTATATCCAAGAACTGTTACGTGGAATCTGGGAAGAGGCCCCCGACTATTTTGTCACCTCATCCTCCAATGGACTGGGCAGAACAGAAGTCTTGACCTATATACAGGAAATCAATACCGGATTTTTTAAGGAGTAGGAAAATTTTAGAGACTATTTTGAAATGTGTGATTGGAATTTTTATAGACTATTTTTGATGCATTATGAGACATCCGCCTCAGGCGGGTAAACATAGCCATAGCTACGGTTTAAAATTTTAACAGATCCGAGTGAAAGGCCAATGATTTGGCCTTTGAACGAGGGGCCAGACGGTGTGCTGGCCGCAAAAAGGGTCCCAAAAAAATGATTGATATATTTCAAAACAGTGTCTTGGTATCAAATGCTTTTGATTCCCTTTTGCATATTCACGGCGTTTATATTCGGAAGAGATGCATCAACCGTACTCCTTAAACTCTTTCCTGTATCAATTCAATCAGGGTTTTTGCATCAGGCATCCCGTTTAGCTCATCAGTGGTAATCAAGACTTCCAGGGTATGACCCGCCTCTGCCAAAATAATGGGGAAATTAAACTTATATCCAAATTTAGACTTGTACATTTTCATAAATTCGTCCTTATGCAGAAACTCCATCTTCAGATTTGAAGCCTTTCTAAAACGTTTCCATACCCTCTTCTCCAAAAAAGCTCCAAAGGTTATTGCGCATAGGCTACAGGTATAGGTGTTTGGACTAAGAATTTTATGGGCGCCATCCAACAATTGGTGACGCAGACCAGAATTGGCATTGTAGACAAAGATGAGTTTTTCAGGAGTATTCTTGACCATAATTGCATTACAAAACTATATATTTATGGAATAAAAAAACGAGTGCCCTATCCCAAATACCTTTACCAGGTTTGGAAATATCGGCATTGACCCATAAAATCTAAGTCCCTCAGCGTTGGATTGGCTTACAGTTCTCTATACCTCAGGTTCGTATCATTTAAACCACGATCGGGTATGGTGATATTGCATTCTTGCAACGGGTGGCATTGAAAAAGAGTACGGTGGGTCGTGTATTATTGGAAAACGCCATACATTTATTCGAATACATTATAGACACATGACAACCAAGCTGAAAACACATCTTTTTATAGTATTCATTTTCAACATATTAATTCTTAGTAGCTGTAAAGAAGAGCCCAAGAAAAAAATACCCCCGGTAATGGCTCCCTTTTCCAATGTGGACGAATTGGCGATAAACGATTGGTGGAACCGGGAAGAAAATCCCATTATCAATCTTAAAGTAGATCGGGATAGTGTAGTTGCCTTTGGGATTTATACCGTGCATGACAAAATCCTGAAACTCTCGGCCCAATTGTACCCCCTTTATCCTGGGGAATCCCGTGAGGTACGTCTGGAAATAGAGCAAAACGGTAGCTGGAAGGAGATTCAGCGTCAAAAGGTGAACGATCTGGGATGGTCAGCCCTGTTCCGGGTAGAAGACTGGGACGATAGCAAAGACATAAAATATCGCATCCGCCATGGGGACAAAGCCATGTACCAGGGACTCATCCGCAAAAATCCAATAGACCAAAAGGAAATCAGCATAGCGGCACTCTCCTGCAATTCCAACAGGGATAGGGGCATGCGGGAAAATTATGTAAGGAATATAAACCACCAAGACCCCGACCTTATTTTCTTTGCAGGAGATCAGTCTTATGACCACAAAGAACATACGGCGGCCTGGTTAAAATTCGGTCTGCAGTTTCGGGAAACCTTTAGGGACCGCCCTTGTATTACCATCCCCGATGATCATGACATTGGGCAGGGCAATCTGTGGGGCGAAAATGGTAAGCTATCCACCTCAAAAGGAGGGCCTGACGGCGGATATACCTATCATCCGGAGTATGTGAAGATGGTGGAGCGCTGCCAAACGGCCCATCTCCCCGACCCCTATGACCCCACGCCTATTGAACGAGGTATAGGAGTATATTACACCAATCTTTCCTGGGGCGTGGCGGACTTCGCCATCCTGGAGGATCGCAAGTTTAAATCCGGCCCGGAGGGGAAAATCCCCCAGCAAGGCCCCAGGCCGGATCATATACGGAATCCGGATTATGACCCTACTTCCATTGATCTGCCCGGATTGACTTTGCTGGGGGCTCGTCAATTGCGATTCTTGGAGGATTGGGGCGCCCAGAATACGGATGCCGTAAAAGTGGTACTGTCCCAAACCGGTTTTTGTGGTGGGGCCCACATCCACGGTTCCATGGACAACCGCTTACATGCAGATCTGGACAGCAACGGCTGGCCGCAGACCGGCCGCAACAAGGCTTTGGAATTGATAAAAAAGGCCAATGCCGTGCATATTGCCGGGGACCAGCACTTGGCTACCGTAATCCAACAAGGGACAAAGGAATTCCGGGACGGCCCATGGGCCTTTGTGGTGCCCGCCATTGTAAACAACTATTATAGCAGATGGTGGTGGCCAGAGGACGAAAAACCGGGGGCTAATCCCAATCCGGATACCACATTACCTTGGACCGGCGATTACCTGGACGGGTTTAACAATAAAATCAGTGTAATGGCCTATGTAAACCCTGAAAGTCCGTCCAAAGGCGGTGGTTATGGCCTTACCCGTTTCAATAAGGAGGATAGAACCGCCACTTTTGAGTGTTGGCCCCGTAATGTGGATGTTACCCAACCGGATGCGAAACAGTTTGAGGGATGGCCTATTACAGTACTTATTGACCAGGAAACCGGGCAAAAATAACCTCCCTCTACAGGAATTGTATCTGGCAAGGCATGTCAAAAAGAAGTGCTTCAAAGGGATTCAATTGGACAAATACATCTTAAAGAAAAAAACCTTAAAACAGAGCCTTATAATCGATTTTCATTTCAATAAATTCACTAACTTTAGGATACGGCACTAATATAGCTTAGCATATTACTTATTAAGGACTGACGACTTTTGTGCTATGAAAAAGTTATTGGATACCACACTACTGCTATTGGTAGTTTTCACTATCATTGCGGTAAGTTGTGGTGAGAGTTGCAACGACTGTATTGAATTGAGCAGCAAAAACGTACGGATTGTGGATACATCGGGCAACAATTTACTGTTTGGGGATCAAAAAAGGTATCCCCCGGATAGTGTAAGGGTAACCACTTCCAGTCAATTGGAAATACCGGTTTGGGTCGATTCACTGTCGGGCACCATACAATTTGCTTTAGAAGCCGACTTTTCTGAATATTACTTTTTTCTTACCGATAGAATGATCGATACCTTGGAATTTGGTTTATCCGAGCAAAAAAGCCAGGAGTGTTGCGGGATGAAGACCATTTCCACAAAGACCTTTTTAAACGGCCTGGAAATCGACAACACAGATACCCTAACCCTAGTAAAATAGTATGTCTAGGAACAACGCCTTCGTTTAGCAAAAGCGGAACCTACATTGCTATGAAAGACCTTATCCTACATAAAAATCCAAAAGTCCGAGAAAAGTTGAGTTTCTATCCCGAAGAAGTACGGCAAAGACTTGATGCACTTCGAAATTTAATCCTGGAAACCGCTTCGGAAATTGAATCCATCCCGGAATTGGAGGAAACCTTAAAATGGGGAGAACCCAGCTATTTGGCCAAAAAGGGGAGTACTGTTCGTATGGACTGGAAACCGCGTACGCCCCATCAATATGCTTTGTATTTTAAATGTACCAGCAAACTGGTGCCCACCTTTAGGGAAGTTTACGGGGATTTGTTCCGATATGAAAATAACAGGGCGATTCTATTTTCGATTAACGACGAACTACCGAAAAAGGAGGTGAAAGAATGTATAAAGGTGGCACTGACCTACCATTCCGTAAAAGATAAAGATCGGCTTGGCATGGATTTGGATCAAAGTATATGAGTTCTACAAAAGATACTGGATACTCCGGAACACCTTTAGCCAAAAAGTTGGGCATAAGGGAAGGGTACCGCGTTCTGGTGCTTAATCCACCAAAGGACTATTTGGACTTTTTTACGGAGTTCCCGGCCAAAGTCATTTTTGTGCACGGAAACGAAGTATCGCGGAACATCGATTTTATCCACTTGTTCTGCACTACCCATGAAGAGCTAAGGGATTCCTTTGCCAAGGCCAAACGGAATCTGACGAAAAATGGAATCTTGTGGGTCAGCTGGCCCAAGAAGACTTCAAAGATACCTACGGAATTGGATAAGTCCCAAATTAGGCAGTTTGGACTAAAAGGAGGGCTTGTAGACACCAAGGTAGCCGCCATAGATCCGGACTGGAGCGGTCATAAATTCGTGTTCAGGATCAAGGATAGATGAACATTGCCAAGACATAATCAAGGGGTGCTGTTACTGACCTGCAATATTTTCCCGTTATAAAACTGATGCCCGGTAAGTGCAAAATGTTTGATATAACGGGCCATCTCCAAAGCAGTAGTGGGTGCTTGATATCCTGGGAAGGCCTCTGCCAACATCTCGGTCTGTACGGCGCCCAATGCAAGAACGTTGAAGGAAGGGCCAGTTTCCTTAAATTCCTCCGCCCAAAGCTCGGTCAACGTGATCAGGGCCCCCTTGCTTGAACTGTAGGCCGCAAGTCCGGGAAATTTAATGCTGCCCTGGACCCCGCCCATGGAGCTAATGTTCACTACATGACCTGTCCTGGGCATCAAGGGCGCTACCCGTTTCACCAATGCGGCCGCTCCCAAAACATTTACTTGATATACCTCAAGGAATTCGGCAGCCGTGGTTTCCAAAAAAGGTTTGTTCAATAGCCGTCCGGCATTATTGATAAGGATATCCACCGTTTGCCATTTTCCGGCAATAAATTCCCGTACCTTCCCTAGATCGTCTTCATCGCAAAGGTCAAATGAAAAGGCAACAATATTGGGATGGGACAATTGGGCAATGGGTTCCGAGTTTCTTGAAAGGGCAAGCACCCGATGCCCCTCCTCCGCGAACAATTGCGCCATCTCGAAACCGATTCCCCGGCTACAGCCCGTAATAATTACATTTTTCATTTAGTAATAGGTTACTTCCCTTTCCGATGCGTTTGCCAATCCCGAAACTACGGGAATAAAGGAATTGATAATCCGGGCCATATGTTCAAAATCAATTTGATCCGTCTCATCGCTTACCTTGTGATAATGGTCAAAATTGGTAAAGTCAAAGGTACAGAACGTGTGCGACGGGACATTGAACTCCTGATGAAAGGGATAGTTGTCCGACCTTTGGAATAAACTGAACCTTTCCGCGGTGGGCAAAAAACCTACCAATTCCCTCCCAGCATAGGCGTTACAGACCTCCCCAATATTGGATTTTTTATACCCACTGGCGTATGTAAGGTATTTTTTGGAGTTTAGGGATACCCCCAACATTTCATAGTTGAGGACCAGATATAAATCTAAATTATTTGCCTTTAATCTTTTGGCCAAATGTTTAGATCCCAAAAGCCCTTTTTCCTCTGCGGTGAAAAGGACAAAGATAAGGCTTCTCCCATTGGTTCTTTCATTTCCAAAGTAACGGGCCAGCTCCAGTACGGTGGTAGTCCCCGTGGCATTGTCATTGGCCCCATTGGCAATGGCATCTCCACCCTGCGGTTTAATGATGCCAATATGATCGTAATGCGCACCGATTAAGATATATTGATCTTTTAGGCCAGGGTCGCTTCCCGGCACCCAACCCACCACATTAGTGGCCGTTTTGGCAAAATTGGACAAGGTATCCCGGTAGGTCTTAAAATAGGGAAGTACTTGATTTTGTTCGAAAATACCTTCTATGAACTGGGCCGCTTTTTCTATACCCTCACTTGCGGTATCCCGTCCTTTAAGCTTATCCGACGCCAAAAAATTTAAGATGCCCTTGGTACGTGTGGCGTCCGAAAATGTGATTGTTTTAGAGGCTGTACCACTATTCACCTTTTTTACCGGTTCAGGAGGCAGGCTATCCCTGTTCTCGGTATATTTCCAGCCTTGGGTCTTCGCCACTTCCGTGGTATCCCGGGCAATTGGGGGTATGTTCTTAACATCTATTGGTTTAAGTCCGGTAGCCGCACACCCTAGAAGTATAGGGGCAAACAGAAAATAAATATACTTTTTCATATATACCGGAATTGGGTAGCTTCCATGGCAAAAAATGTCCGTACGGAAATACGACTTCAAAACGCCATTACATCTCCAACAAAGTCCGAATTACACAAGCCATTAGGCCAACATGGTCACAGGATTCTCCAAATAGGAACGTAAAGTTTGTAGAAATTGAGCTCCTGTGGCACCGTCCACGGTCCTGTGATCGCAGGCCAAAGTCACCTTCATAGTATTGCCCACAACAATTTCCCCTTGCTTCACTACTGGTTTCTCCACTATGGCCCCAACGGACAAAATAGCGGAATTAGGTTGGTTTATGATCGATGTGAACTCCACTATCCCGAACATTCCTAAATTGGAAACGGTAAAAGTGCTCCCCTCCATCTCGGCAGGGGTCAGTTTTTTAATACGTGCCCTTCCCGCCAGATCTTTCACGGAATTGCCTATCTGGGTAAGACTCATTTGATCTGTAAATTGAAGTACCGGCACCACCAATCCTTCATCTACGGCTACGGCCACCCCAACATGCACATGATGATTGTAACGAGTAGTATCCCCGTTCCAAGTCGTATTTACCTGTGGATGCTTTTTTAAAGCCATGGCACAGGCCTTTACCACCATATCATTGAAAGAAACCTTGGTATCCGGAAGTTCATTAATCTGCTTTCTTGAAGCAATGGCATTGACCATATCCACCTCAATGGTAAGATAATAATGCGGGGCGGTGAACTTGGACTCACTTAGGCGTTTGGCAATGACCTTTCGCATTTGGGAATTCTTTACTTCCTCGGTACGTTCCTCGCCAACGGGCAGCACTACCGGAGCCGCTGCCTGGACAGAGGATGCCTCCCCTACCGGCTGCTCAACAATCGGAGCTTTAGCCTTGGGCGGTTCATAACCTTCTATATCCCGTTTTATGATACGTCCATGGTCTCCCGAGCCTGTTACCTGGTTAAGGTCTATTCCCTTATCCTGGGCCATTTTCTTGGCCAAGGGCGATACAAAGATACGCTGACCATCATTTACGGACTTTATGTCGGATACGTTTTCCACAACGGGATTCTCTGCGGTTTGCCCATTGTTATTAGAAGTGCCCTCCTCAGGTTTTTCCGAAGATTCCGGCGTTATGCTCAAAACGGCATCCACATTAGTGCCTTCAGGACCAATTACCGCCAATACCTCATCAACGGGGGCGCTGCCACCTTCCTCTATCCCTATATATAGTAAGGTTCCGGAATAGAAAGATTCAAACTCCATAGTGGCTTTGTCCGTTTCAATTTCCGCAAGAATATCACCTTCTTCTACGGTATCCCCTACTTTCTTTAACCAACTGGCCACGGTACCTTCCTCCATGGTATCGCTCAGTCTCGGCATTTTAATGACCTCCACGCCTTCGGGTATTTCGGCAGCAGTTCCACGATCCGCCTCTACATTCTCGGATATGCTTGGTTTTGGGGGGGTCTGAGGCTCCTCTTCCACTGTGATCTCCTCTTCAAATGTTTCCGCAACCGAGCTGGAAGCTCCATTTAGTAGTCCCGAGATATCCTCGTTCTCTTCCCCAATGATGGCCAACAGGGTATCTACCGGGGCCCCATCGCCTTCGGCAATACCAATATGTAACAAAGTACCTTCATAAAAGGACTCAAACTCCATAGTTGCCTTGTCCGTTTCTATCTCGGCCAGTATATCCCCTTCTTCGATCTTATCACCAACATTTTTTAACCATTTGGCTACGGTACCCTCTTCCATGGTATCGCTTAAACGCGGCATGTTTATTACTTCTGCCATTTAACTATTGTTTATGTTGTACAAAAGGGTAATCTTCCTGGTCATATACCACGTCATAAAGCTGCTGAACAGGTGGGTATGCCGATTCTTCGGCGAATTGCTCACATTCCTTTACCTGTTCCCTCACGCGCTTATCTATTTGCTTGATTTCTTCTTCAGTAGCATAGTCATTTTCCAAGATAACGTCCAAGACTTGGTTAATGGGGTCTATTTTCTTGTACTCTTCCACTTCGTCCTTTGTCCTGTAGTGCTGGGCATCGGACATGGAATGACCCCGGTACCGATAGGTCTTCATTTCAAGAAAGGTAGGTCCGCCACCGTTACGGGCTCTTGCTATAGCCTTATCCATTTCCTGTGCCACCGCTACCGGGTCCATTCCATCCACAGGGGCACAGGGCATTTCATACCCTAGACCCAGTTTCCAGATTTCTTCGGTGTGGGCCGTACGGGCCACCGAAGTTCCCATGGCGTATCCATTGTTTTCACAAATAAAGACCACGGGCAGTTGCCAAAGCATCGCCAAGTTTAAACTTTCGTGAAAAGAGCCTTGCCTTACGGCCCCGTCCCCCATATAGCACAAGGTAACGGAATCCCTTTTAAAATACTTGTCGGCAAAGGCAAGTCCGGCTCCCAAGGGTATCTGCCCTCCGACGATACCATGCCCGCCATAAAACCGATGTTCCTTGGAAAAAATATGCATGGATCCCCCCATTCCTTTTGAGGTTCCGGTAACCTTTCCATACAGTTCGGCCATTACTTTCTTAGGGTCTACCCCCATTCCTATGGGTTGCACATGGTTTCTATAGGCCGTGATCATGCGGTCCTTGTTAAGGTCCATGGCATGTAGGGCCCCGGCCAATACGGCTTCCTGTCCATTGTATAAGTGCAAAAAGCCCCTGACCTTTTGTTGGATATAGACGGCCGCCAGTTTGTCCTCGAATTTCCTCCAAAAAAGCATGTCCTCATACCATTTCATGAAGGTTTCCTTGGTAATTTTTTTCATCAAATTGGTTTTAATTGATCCTATGTCCGTACAAATCCAATACTTTGGAAAAAGATAGGGTTTTCACAGAAGGACAAAAATACACATATAAATGAATGGATAAAAAAAATTGGCTTAGAGCCTGTTTAAATTTCATCCCGCTACTTTTTATGTGCCCGCAATGTATGCAGTCTAAGTGGACATTCCTTTTGACGCCGGTCCGGGTTGTTACCACTTTCTTTATCAAAATATTCATTTCGGTTACTACCCAAGGCTGTTTTTGAAGCCCTGTCCAACCAAAAAGAAATTTACAAAAAGGAGTTGTCAAAGGCCAAGGGCAGTAGGTTCCCAATAGAAGGGCATTTTATTATTTGACCGTCCTTGCCCATCAGAATTAGTGTAATGGGGCAACCTTGTCGTAATTCATATTCCAAAATGGCCTGTCTGCAATTGCCACAAGGTGCCACAGGACGGGTTACCGCTTTTCCCTTTGAGGCGGCCGATATAGCAATGGCACTGATCACCACCCCGGGAAATTTGGCTCCGGCCTGAAATACCGCTACGCGTTCCGCGCAGAGACCGGAAGGAAAGGAGGCATTTTCCTGATTGCTGCCGATGACCACTTCCCCATTACCCAAAAGCACGGCAGCCCCCACCTGAAAATTGGAATAAGGGGCGTAGGCATCGACTCTAGCCTTATGGGCCGACTGTAGCAACTGCCGATGCACTTGTGACAATTCATCTACGCTATCCAAAACTTCTAACTCAAAACTTACCTTTTCCTTTCTCATCCGTAATCAATGGCTTTAGTCAAAAATAACAAAACCCACCGATAGGCGGGTTTTGAAAAATCAATTGAATGGATTGTCTTTTTAATCCTAGTCGTTATAGAACTCTTCCCCCAAATTGAAGGTAAGTGAAAAACGTAAGGTATTCTCCAAAGGATTTCGCACCTGTGAGGTGGAAAACAGATAGGAAAGATCGATTTGCGCGGCCTTAAAACGAAATCCTGCTCCTAAGGTAAAGTACCTTCGAAAGCCCTTTTCCTCGCTCTCGTTAAAATATCCGGTACGCAGCATGAAGGAATCCTGATAGATGTATTCCGCACCCAAAGCCCATGTAATCTCCCTTAATTCTTCGCTAAAACCGTCCGGTGCATCGCCAAAGGACTCAAATACACCATTGAAAAAGGTGATGTTCTGATACTCTTCATTATCATCCGCGGTGATATCTCCGTCCCCATCAAAATCCCTTGGGGTAGGTACCAACAATTTATTGAATTCCGAATTCAGCGCAATAACATTATCCTGATCAAGGATAAAATCAAAACCCGCACCGAATTTTAGGTTTGTGGGCAAAAAGTTTTCCTGCCCCCCTTCGTCATATTGTATTTTTCCACCAAGGTTGGAAATATTGAAACCTGCTCTCCAACGGCCATCAAATTTGTTATATGCAATTTCCCTGGATCGGTAAAAACCGGCTACATCCACCGCAAAGGCGGTGGCCGCTTGGGAATCCACATTGCCCTGTTGGGGCAATCTCAAATTTGAACGGATAAACCTGCCCCCAACTGCCATGGAGAAAGTTGGGCTCAATTTTAGGGAATAAGAACCGTCCAAGGCCAATTCGTTGGGTTTTACGAGGGTACCGGGATCATCGATCCCCTGCCTAAGTTCAATTTCGCCCAAGGTAAAATATCGGAGTGTTACCGCAAAGGCACTTTGTTCGTTGATCTTATTGTAAAAATTTGCGCTTAGAAGACCAATATCGGCAATAACACTTTCTAAATAAGGTGTGTAGCTGAGACCTATACCCACCTTTTGTTCCGCAAATGCAAACTTTGCCGGATTCCATTGTTGGGAAAAGGCATCTACAGAAGTAGCTACTCCCATATCTCCCATACCAGCTGCTCGTGCATCGGCAGCAATGGTCAAAAAGGGTACGGCGGTAGTAATGGCCCTATTCTGTTCCTGGGCCGATACTTTAATTATAAAAACTAAAAATATAAATACGAATACATTTCTCATTTTCGTCGTAGGCTATTTAAATTCTTGAAAAAACACTGGTGTCCAATGGATTTTTCCTTAATCTCATGTTAAACGCGGTTTTTGATAAAATCTTGTGCGGGAAGGGCGATATTTTTTTTCATTTCTATTAAAACCAGATCTAACTACAAAAAATGCTTTTGAATCGTTGTATAAGCCCGGATGCCCATACGGCCAATTAAAAAATGAACATCCTTGCCCATACTAGAATATCCATTATGCCGTTATAAACTATAGAAGTCAGGCTTTTCTCGCTTTAACGACGCAATCTGAAAATATTTTTTTGGGCGACAAAATATTATCCGTAAAACATCGTTTTATTAGCCGAAAAGCAACTATTTGAAATCAAAACATCTGTTCAATTTGCGAAAGCAAATCACAATTTGAACACAAGTCCTAAACAATATGATGAAAAAGCAGTTTTTTAAACTTGTACTTTCTTGCGCAGTAATTGCAGGAGGTTTTACAACCACCAGTTGTAAAAAGTCTAGTACTTCTTCCTCCAAAAATGTATCACGCGCAACGGGTTGGAAAATTAACGCCAAAGAAGGTGGTTTCCAGTTCAATACGGATTTCAAGGAACAAGAGACGGCTCCTGGCCTTGTTTTTGTGGAAGGTGGAACTTTTACCAAAGGAAAGGTACAGGATGACGTTATGCACGATTGGAACAATACGCCAACGGCGCAACATGTACAGTCTTTTTATATGGACGAGACCGAGGTGACCAATGTGATGTATCTGGAGTACTTGGACTACTTAAAAAGTGTATATCCTCCGGAGAACCCAAAATATGCGAACATCTATAAAGGTGCCCTACCGGATACCTTGGTATGGAGGAACCGCTTGGGGTTCAATGAGACCATGACCAACAACTATCTTCGGCATCCTGCTTATGCAGAATACCCCGTGGTAGGTGTAAATTGGGTACAGGCCACACAGTTTGCGGAATGGCGTACCGACCGTGTTAACGAAGTTATGTTGGAAAGGGAAGGCTATTTGGCTGAAGATGCAAAATATAAGGCGGTTACTGGGGAAGTGGAAGGCACCTTTAGTACGGAAGCCTATTTGAACCGCCCTGAATCCGTTTATAACGGACAAATAGATTCCTTGCAGGGAAAGAAGAAAAAGGATAGTGTTGCAGCTTTTGCCAAGCGTAGTTCGGGTATTATTATGCCGGAGTATCGCCTGCCTACGGAAACAGAATGGGAATATGCGGCCCAGGCCAACCAGGGAACCAGGGAGTACAACAATTACAGGGGTAGAAAAAAATACCCTTGGGAAGGTGATTATACCAGAAATGGCCAGCGCGTAGGCCGTGGTGATCAATTGGCCAACTTTAAACAAGGAAAAGGAGACTATGGCGGTATAGCCGGATGGTCTGATGATGGTGCCGACATTACCGCTGAGGTGATGTCTTACAAACCTAATGATCTAGGTCTATACGATATGGCCGGAAACGTAGCCGAATGGGTCGCAGATGTATACCGTCCAATCGTTGATGACGAAGTAAGCGACTTTAACTACTATCGTGGAAACATCTACATGAAGACAGCGATTGGCGAAGATGGTAAGGTAAATGTTTTGCGGGACTCCATAGTATATGATACATTGCCCACAGGTAAAATTGTGGCCGTGAACCTTCCAGGGGAGATCGCCATGGTACCCGTTGATGAAGAGGAGACCTATTTAAGGACCAACTTTTCCAAGAGTGACAACAGGGGCTACCGTGATGGAGATCCCGGTTCGTCTCGTTTCTTTGACCGTTTCAGTGAAGAGGAAAACGAAGCGGACGCCAAAAAAATGTACGATTCCCCAAGACATAGGGTGGAGCGGGATGAAGAAGGTAATTTGAAAAGGGAATATGATACCTCCAACAATAGGACCTCATTGATCAATGATGAAGTAAGGGTGTACAAGGGCGGTTCTTGGAGGGATAGGGCCTACTGGTTGGATCCCGCGCAACGACGGTACCTGCCACAATATATGGCTACGGATTACATTGGGTTTAGATGTGCCATGTCCAGGGTAGGTTCAAAGTCAAAGACAAAGAACAAGACACCTCGTGGCAAAAAGGCGAGATAAGCAAAAAAAAAACTTTGCGATCCTATAAAAAGTCCCGGCAAATATGCCGGGACTTTTTTTATCTTCGGCAAATGCAGATACAGTCGTTGCACCAGCTTTTTTTAGAAAACCCCATTGTTTGTACGGATACCCGAAAAATCCAGGACAATGTTATTTTTTTTGCGTTAAAGGGAGATAACTTCAATGGGAACAGATTTGCAGCAGAGGCCCTTGAAAATGGGGCATCATGGGCGATAGTGGACGAAAAGGAATACGCCATTTCGGAAAAATGTATCCTGGTGGATGACGTATTGAAAACACTACAGGAACTGGCCACCTATCACAGAAACCATTGTAAGGCCAAACTAATCGGCCTTACTGGGAGCAATGGCAAGACTACCACCAAGGAGTTGATCTACGCCGTACTTTCCAAAAAATACAATACCATAGCTACTCAAGGAAACCTCAACAACCACATAGGGGTCCCTCTAACCTTGCTTGGCATAAGGCCAGACACCGAATTGGCCATCGTGGAGATGGGCGCCAACCACCAAAAGGAAATTGCATTTTTAAGCGAAATTGCACAGCCAGATTTTGGTTATATCACCAACTTCGGCAAAGCGCATTTGGAAGGTTTTGGTGGGGTGGAAGGCGTAATCAAGGGAAAAAGTGAGTTGTATGACTACCTTCTAGGGCATAAAAAGTCCGTTTTCCTAAACGCGGACGATCCTGTCCAATTCGAAAAACTGGCCTCTTATATCCATAAATATGGGTTTAGCACATATAAAAGGGACTATTACAATATTGAATTCTTGGGTGCCCGGCCCTTTGTGAAAATCAAGGTGGAAGACTTAAACATTACCACCCATCTGATAGGCGAATACAACTTCCCCAACTGTGCAGTTGCCATTGTAATGGGGAAATATTTTAATGTAGGTATTCCACAAATAAAGGAAGCCTTGGAGGCGTATGTCCCAGAGAATAATCGCTCCCAAATTCTAGAAAAGGGAGGACACACCATCGTTTTGGATGCTTATAATGCCAATCCTACCAGTATGAAGGCGGCATTGGAAAGTTTTGTTCTCATGGAGAATACGCCCAAAATCTTGTTTTTGGGAGACATGTTTGAATTGGGGGAAACCGCGCTGGAAGAGCATCAGGGCATTGTGGATAGGGTAATACAAATGGATCTGGGCCAAGTATTCTTGATCGGGGAGAACTTTTATCGCACCAAATCCTCCTTTCAAAAGTTTAGAACTTTCGCGGATATAGCATCTTATTTGGAGCAATGGCAATTTCCCCAAGATAGCCTAGTACTTATTAAAGGTTCAAGGGGAATGGCTTTAGAGCGGCTTTTGGATCTGTTCTAGGGCTATCAAAGGGATTCCAAAACCTCTTGAAAACAAAAAACCCCGAAGGAACAACTTCCTTCAAGGCAGTATTTGATGTGGGTCATATTGGATTCGAACCAATGACCTCTGCCCTGTCAAGGCAGCGCTCTAAACCAACTGAGCTAATAACCCTTTTACGGACTGGCAAAGGTAAACTATATTTTGAATACTAAAAACATGGGACATCCAATCTTGGATCCATCACCTATAGCGTAAAAATGCAGATTGACAAAGGATATGGTCAAGTACCTTTGATTTATAAAAAAATAGAATAAAAAAATGTATTTTTAGTGGTTGTTATGCGTAATAAAAAGGGATTCTTACCATTACTACTGCTAGGTTGCTGGGGCATACTCCTTTTTTCATGTTCCTTAAACGTTCCCCAGGAAGTGGAACATGCCTATACCGAACTACCGGAAACCGTAGACTTTAATTTTCACGTTAAGCCCATTTTATCCGATAGGTGTTATGCCTGCCACGGCCCTGATGAAGCTTCTCGAAAAGCGGAATTGCGGTTGGATCTGGAGGAAGAGGCCTTTCAAAAGCTGGCAAGTGGCAATTATGCCTTCGTTTCCGGTAAACCTGGAAAAAGTGAGAGTGTAAAGCGAATTTTAAGCGATGACCCCGAAACCGTGATGCCCCCTCCAGAGTCTCATCTCTCCCTTTCCCCTACGGAAAAGGCCACCATCATTAAATGGATAGACCAAGGAGCTCAATGGAAGGCTCATTGGGCGTTTGACCCCCCGAAAAAACAAGCCACATCGGCTGACCGGAATGTAGTTGCACCTGTGCACAATCCCATAGACATGTTTGTGCAGCGGACTTTGGAAAGAAAAGGTTTTACTCATTCCCCTGAAGCCCAAAAGGAACGTCTATTGCGCAGAGTTACTATGGACCTTACCGGCCTACCGCCTACCATTGAGGAAATTGACCTGTATTTGAACGATCCTAGTCCTGGGGCTTATGAAAACATTGTTGATCGTTTGCTCGCTTCGGATGCCAATGCGGAACGATTGGCGATGGATTGGATGGATATTTCCAGATATGCAGATTCCCATGGGTTACATGCAGACGGTTGGCGCCTTATGTGGCCATGGCGGGATTGGGTAATCCATGCCTTTAAGGATAATATGCCCTATGACCAATTTGTTACTTGGCAATTGGCAGGGGATCTTATGCCCAATGCTACTCAGGATCAAAAATTAGCGACCGCTTTTAACAGGAACCACCCCATGACCGCAGAAGGGGGCGCCATTGATGAAGAGTTTCGGCTAAATTATGTCTGGGACCGCACAGAAACTATAGGAACGGCCCTAATGGGGCTCACCGTGGCCTGTGCCCGTTGCCATGACCATAAGTTCGATCCTATTTCACAAAAGGATTATTTTCAGATGACGGCCTTCTTTAACAATGTAAAAGAACTGGGAATGACTGGGGACGATGGCAACTATGGTCCCATGTTGCCCCTACCCGACCCTGGTACAAAGGAAAAATTACGTGTACTGAAAGATTCTATAAAAACGAAAAACACACAACTGCAACTGACCAAAAAAGAATTAATGGATCTTGAGGTCTATATGAAGGGTCTGCCCCAAAACTTTGCCCAAAAAGAATTATTGGGGCATTATCCCTTGGATAGGGTGAGCTCGCGACCTGATAAAAAGGGGAACCGCCATATAGACGGCAATCCCAAGGTTACCTCGACAGGAGTACCCAAAACCCGGGAAGGGATTCAGGGAAAGGCTTTAGAATTTACAGGGGAGTACGACGAGGTTTATCTAAATAATGTCCCTAATTTTGAATGGACCGATGAATTCTCCATAGCGCTCTGGCTAAACACTACCAAAAGAGAAGGCCAATTGACCCAGACCTTGCTGGGCACTTCTGGAGAGAAAAATAGCTTTTGGAGGGGCTGGGATTTTTATTTGGACAGTTTGAACCATTTAAATGCCCGATTGATCCATTGCCTTCCACATAATTATATCCATGTGCGTTCCAGGGATTCCATACGCACCAAGGAATGGAAACATGTGTCCTTTACCTATGATGGCTCAGGCAAGGCCAAGGGACTACAACTATATGTGGACGGAAAAAAAGCCGAGGCAACCATACCTTATGATCGCCTTTACAAATCCATTAAAACAGTGCAATCCGCTTCACATGAGGTATTCAACAGGCCTGTACGGGTGGCCAAGAGTTACCGTTCCTTTACTGGCGAAAATGGAATCTTCAAAGGTCGTTTGGACGATATTCGGATTTATCAAAGAGAACTCGTACCTTCTGAAATTACACATCTGGCCCATAAGGATATGGAATCCCAGTCCCCGGAAAAGGAAGTGACTCCAGGATATTGGGTGGCCCGATCTCCGAAAGTAAAAGCACTCAAGAAACAGCTACGATCCTTGAGAAGGGAATGGCTCTCCCAAATGATGCCGGTAAAAGAGGTGATGGTCATGGAGGAGATGCCCCAAAAAAGGACGGCCTTTGCCTATGATAGGGGAGATTATACCCAGCCTATATACCAAGTGGCTCCAAATACCCCCGAAGTACTTCCCCGTTTTCCGAATGACTATCCCAAAAATCGATTGGGATTGGCACAATGGATTTTTGCTAAGGACAATCCCCTCACGTCCAGGGTAACGGTAAACCGGTATTGGCAAATGCTTTTTGGTAAAGGCTTGGTAAGTACCCCGGAGGATTTTGGTGTACAGGGTGCCCTACCCACTCACCCGGAATTATTGGATTGGCTTGCGATTACCTTTATTGAAAGTGGTTGGGACGTAAAAGCCTTATTGAAGACTATGGTTATGTCCCATACATACAGACAATCCTCCGTAGTTTCACCAGAAATGCGGGAAAAAGATCCCAACAACCAATACCTAGGTCGGTCTAACAGCTACCGTTTACCTGCCGAAATGATCCGCGACAATGCTTTGGCGGCAAGTGGACTTTTAGTAGACCATATGGGCGGAAGGAGTGTAAAGCCCTACCAACCCAAGGGACTCTGGATAGAAAAGAACAGTTTTTCACATATCTTATTAAATTACAAGGAATCCGAGGGGGACAGTTTATATAGACGAGGCCTTTACACCTTTATCAGGCGAACCGCACCGCATCCTGCGATGACGGCCTTTGATGCGCCTTCCCGGGAGGTATGTACAGTAAAACGGGAAAACACCAATACTCCCCTGCAGGCACTTGTTCTCATGAACGATGTTCAATTTGTGGAGGCCTCCAAAGTGCTTGCGGCCCGAATGCAAAAGGAAGGTGGATCTTCCCTTGAGGATCAGATTGCGTATGGGTTCCGATTAGCGGTAAGTCGATTTCCAAAACCCGAGGAAACCGCAATTCTCGAAAATCTTTTTAAAAAACAGGAGATTCGCTTTAAGACAAGTCCCGAAGAAGCCACAAAACTTCTAGGTATGGGTAGGAAGGAATTGGATAATTCGTTGGATAAGACCAAGACCGCCTCCCTTACCATGGTGGCCAATACGATTTTGAACCATGACGAGACCTACATGAAACGATGATAGTATTTAATCATCAAATGAAAAAATATGTGTACACATAATCACAACAAGAATTACACGCGACGGGATTTTCTCACCAAGACCACTTTGGGCATGGGTGCACTGTCCATGGCATCTATGATAGATCCGATAGGGGTGTTTGCCAAAGAAAAAAGGATTCCCGGTATACTTAACGACAATGGAGGTGTGCTGGGCAAACCCCATTTCCCCGCCAAGGTAAAGCGCGTTATCTATCTCTTTCAAAGCGGTGCCCCTTCGCAATTGGACCTATTTGATTATAAGCCACTATTGAACAAATTGAACGGTCAGGATCTTCCGGACAGTGTACAACAAGGGCAAAGGTTAACAGGAATGTCTTCAGGACAAGCATCCCTTCCCATCGCGGGTACTATTTTCGATTTTAAGCAACATGGGGAAAGCGGGGCCTGGATGAGCGATTTAATGCCACACACTTCCAAGATAGTAGATGAGCTTTGTTTTATCAAATCCATGTATACCGAGGCAATCAACCACGATCCCGCTATCACCTTTTTACAGACCGGTTCGCAGTTACCAGGACGGCCCTCGATCGGTTCTTGGGTAAGCTATGGTCTTGGTACGGATAACAAAAATCTACCGGAATTTGTGGTTCTGGTCACCAAAGATAAATACGGACAGCCCCTGTATTCCAGATTATGGGGCAACGGTTTCCTCCCTTCACAACATCAGGGCGTTCAATTTAGGGCGGGCAAGGATCCCGTTCTCTATTTGACCAATCCTCCGGGAATAGATGGAAAAAGTAGACGCGAGCAGCTAGACCATTTACAAAAACTGGAAAGAATAAACCACGAGGACGTAGGAGATCCAGAAATCTTGGCGCGAATGGCACAATATGAAATGGCCTTTCGAATGCAGACCTCCGTTCCGGAAATCATGGATACCAAGGACGAGCCGGATTATATCTATGATATGTATGGCGAAGACAGTCGTAAGCCCGGAACCTTTGCCGCAAACTGTATCCTTGCACGCAGACTAGCGGAACGTGATGTAAAATTCATCCAACTATACCATCAAGGTTGGGATCAGCACGGTAACCTTCCCAATGCTATAAAGGTACAGTGCAAAGATACCGATCAGGCTACGGCGGCGTTGATCACCGATCTAAAACAAAGAGGAATGTTAGAGGACACCTTGGTTATCTGGGGTGGTGAGTTTGGCCGAACGAATTATTCGCAGGGCCAGCTTACGGCAACCAATTTTGGACGGGACCATCATCCCAAATGTTTTACTATTTTCATGGCGGGTGCCGGAATAAAAAAAGGATTTACACTAGGTTCCACGGACGAATTCGGTTATAATGTGGCACAGCGCCCGGTGCATGTACACGATTTTCAGGCTACCCTAATGCACCTTTTGGGAGTTGACCACGAAAGGCTTACCTTTAAATTTCAAGGAAGAAGGTACCGTCTTACCGATGTGCATGGCCATGTGGTCAACGAAATTTTGGCGTAACCTGGTTTCAAATAAAAAAACGATAGTTGACTTTAATGAAGAAAATCACCAACCGACGCAGGGAATTTATTAAAAAATCGACCTTGGCCACAGGAGCCGCACTCGTTGCTCCTAGTTTCTCTTTCGGCATAACCCATTCAACGAAAGGAATAGGGGAAACCGTGGGCCATGGTGATTTCACCTATAGAGTGGATAAGGAATGGGGAATCCAAGATCCGGCCAAAGTTCCGGTCAATGATTGTCATGAAATGGCCATGGATCGCCAGGGACGCATTTTCATGACCACAACGGGCGCGGACAATAACAATATCATCATCTACAATACCTCCGGCAAGGTCCTGGGTTCTTGGGGAACTGAATTCCCGGGGGCTCATGGTCTTTCTATTGCTGGTGAAGGTAGTGATCAATTCCTTTTAATTACGGATCCGGAGACCCATAAGGTACATAAAACCACCTTAGATGGCGAAATCCTAATGACCTTGAAACGGCCAAAGGAAGTAAAAGGGTACACCAGCGATGACCAATTTAAACCAACGGAGACGGTTGTCTTGCCCAATGGGGAGTTCTATATTGCCGATGGTTATGGGGAAAATTATATTATCCATTATGATGAAAAGGGCAGGTATCTTGGACATTTTGGTGGAAAGGGAGCGGAAGCCACCCAATTCAATTGTTGCCATGGCATCACTTTGGATACACGAGGCAAGGGGACCCCTACCCTCTTGATCACTTCTAGGGCAAGCCAGGAGTTTAAACGCTTTTCTCTGGACGGCAAACATTTGGAGACAATTAAATTACCAGGATGCTCCATATGCAGGCCTGTTATCCATGGGGACAACCTCTTCTTTGCGGTTATCGTCACCAAGACCTGGGACAGCCACGACGGCATGTTGGCCATTTTGGGACCGGACAATAAAGTACATTCTTTTCCAGGGGGAAGTATGCCCAAGTATCACGGAAACATCTTGGTTCCACCAGAATATGATGGAAAAACCTTTAGGAATCCACATGACGTTTTTGTGGACGCGGATGAAAATTTATATGTACCCCAATGGGCCTCTGGAAAAACCTATCCCGTAAAACTGCACCGTGTTTAATCCCGTACGACCAACTGAAACCAACTCTATATGATTGCCTTGGAACTCTCTACATTTGTGGGCCGTTTTCATCCACTGTTCGTACATCTGCCTATTGGTTTTCTTTTTTTGGCAATTGTACTGGAGTGGTATGGGAAACTTAGAAAATCAAAGAAACAGAGCCGACTAATTCCCGCTGCTTGGTTTTTGGGGGGTATAAGTGCCTTTGGTGCGGCGGTAAGCGGATGGCTTTTGGCCGAAACCGGCCTTTACGAGGAAGATCAACTTTTTGCCCACCGATGGTTGGGAGTGGCCCTGGTCTTTATTTCCTTTGTAGGCTGGTGGATAAAAAGCCGACCCGAAAAACACGCTCGGCTTCTTCATAATGGCTTCAATATTGCCTTATTGGGTCTCCTGTTCATAGAAGGGCATAAGGGAGGAAACCTTACCCATGGGGAGGACTATTTAGTAGAATACGCTCCGGAACCTATACAAAGACTATTGGGCCTATCCAAAGAAAGAGATTCATTGCCACAATTGGGCCAACCCGATTCGGTACAGGTTTATCGTGATTTGGTATCCCCTATCTTTGAATCCAAATGTGTGGCCTGCCACAATGAAGATGTAAAGAGGGGTGGTCTTAATATGGCCCATACGGATTCCCTGCAGTTAGGCGGACAGGGCGGCCCGGTAATCGCTATGGGCAATCCTTCTGAAAGTGAGCTTTTTAGAAGAATCACGCTTCCCCAAAAAAGCAGCAAGTTTATGCCCCCCACCAAAGACGTACTCACTTATGATGAGATTAAAATAGTGGAATGGTGGATCCAACAAGGAGCCTCCTTTGAAGATACGGTATCACAATTGGAGGTTTCGGACAACATGCGGCCCGTTTTGTTAAGGCGGTATGGGCTAAATACCGCGCCCAGGCCGTGGTATGAAACCGTTCAGCTTCCTCCCTTGGACAGCGTAAAAATAACGGCACTTCAAAAAAGTGGGTTCACGGTAAAATCATTAGGCTCGGAAAATCCCTTATTGGACATCAAGTACCTTGGAACAGATCTCACAAAAGATCAAATGATGGCATTGGAAAAGGTCAAGGATTATGTTACCTGGCTTTCCTTGGCCCGTACCAATGTAGAAGATCAATGGCTCAACATTGTGGGCCAACTACCCAATCTAACCCGTCTTCAATTAGAAAAGACTACAATATCCGATCAAGGAATAAAACACTTATCTCGATTACGGCATTTGGAGGCCCTTAACCTCTATGGAACGGCAGTAACGGATTCCTGTCTACCCGATATTCAAAAAATGGAAGGTCTAAAACGGATTTACCTATGGAGTACCCAGGTTACCACGGCAAAGGCCAAATCCCTGGAAGAGGATAACGAAAGATTAGAGGTGGTCATAGGAGAAGGTTAAATAAAAACAATGCCAGGTTACAAAGCAAAAGTACAGTATGATACCCGTTATCCATCGGTAGAAGATTTACGTTCAAAAGCAAAAAAAAGGATTCCCCGTTTTGCCTTTGAATATTTGGACGGTGGTTGTAATGAGGATATTAATTTATATAAAAACACGGCCGAAATCCGGGATGTGGAATTGCTCCCCTATTACCTGAGCAAGCATACGGAGTCTAAAATGGAGACCACGCTTTTTGGGCATGTTTATGATGCCCCCTTTGGCATTGCCCCAGTAGGGCTTCAAGGACTTATGTGGCCCAATTCTACGGAGATTCTGGCCAAAGCGGCCTTTGAACATAATATTCCGTTTGTTTTAAGTACAGTTACCACAAGCAGTATAGAACGCATAGCAGAACTAACGGAGGGCCAGGCTTGGTTTCAGTTATATCATCCCGCGGAAACACGTTTACGGGACGACATTCTCAAAAGAGCCGATGCCGCTGGATGTCCCGTTCTGGTGATTTTGTGTGATGTCCCCACTTTTGGTTTCCGTCCTAGGGACATTAGAAACGGCTTGGCCATGCCTCCCAAAATGTCCGTCAAAAACATGCTACAAATATTGGGAAAACCAGAGTGGGCTATGAAAACCTTGATCCATGGGCAGCCAAATTTTGAGACCCTAAAACCTTATATGCCCAAAAACTTGGATTTAAAACAGTTGGGAAAGTTTATGGACCAGACCTTTTCCGGTAGGCTCAATGAGGAACGTATACAACCCATTCGCGATATGTGGAAAGGCAAATTAGTCTTAAAAGGGGTAGCCAATGAGGCCGATGCCGAGAAAGCCGTCCGCTTAGGACTGGACGGTATTATAGTTTCCAACCATGGAGGGCGCCAGTTGGATGCAGGCGAATCTACGATAAAACCATGTGCGCGTATAGCTAAGGCGTACGGAGATAAGATAACGGTTATGATGGATAGCGGGCTAAGATCCGGTCCCGACATTGCCCGTTCTATGGCCAGCGGAGCTCGGTTCACCTTTCTGGGACGTTCCTTTATGTACGGAGTAGCCGCTATGGGGACCAAAGGTGGGCATCATACCATTTCCCTACTAAAGACCCAATTACAACAGATTATGGAACAGATTTGCTGTGAGGATGTTAGGGATTTTCCCAAACACTTGATTTCCGGGCAATAACTACACGGAGATCCTTCTCCGATCGTGGCAAATTGGGATTTTTCATTATATTTAGGATTCCCCTTTAATTTCTAAACCAAAGTATGTCCAATTATAATGCGGCCGTTCTTGGCCCTATCCCCAGAGATCACATTACCACCCATCATGGAGAAATAATCGAAAAGTATGGTTGTGCCACACATACGGCTATAGGACTTTCTAAATTATTGGGCGATAAGGGTATGGTTTTTCCAGTGTCCCACGTACGCAAAAAAGATGAGAGGGCCATAAAAGATATCTTAGAGAAATATACCAATATTAACGTAAGCCATATTACCTCGGATATGGATCAGGGCGATGTCATTAGCCTAAAATTCATTACTCAAAACAATCGATTGGAGCGACAGACCGGTTTTATGAACCCCATAATTCCAGAAGACGTGCGCGATATTTTACACTGTGATGTTTTTGTTTGTGTGCCCATCACGGATTACGAAGTACCCCTTGAGACCTTGAAGTACATTAAGGAAAATAGCAAGGGAACCATCATTTTCGATGCCCACGGCCCTACCAATACGGTAACCGTCACCGGAGATAGGTGTATTAAGTTTTGGATCGACAGGGACCAGTGGCTACCCTATATCGATGTTCTGAAAATGAATCTCGAAGAATCCAAATGCTGCTGGTTCAAAAAGGAATACCAAGCGGAAAGCTTAGTCCCTATTACCGATGAGAATATGGACCACCTTCCAGCGTTGGCCAAGCACGTATTGAACCGGGGGGTAAAATCCTTGATCGTTACCCTGGATGCCCATGGTGGGGCAGTTTTTTACAAGAAAAACGGAAAGGTTCATCAGGAAATGGTCGAGTCAATTCGCGTAGCGCATGTTGTGGACACCACTGGCTGTGGGGATTCCTTTGCGGGGGGACTTGGATTTGGTCTCCTGGAAAATCCAACGGACTATGCCAAGGCCACCAAATATGCCAATGCGCTAGGGGCTCAACGTACCCAGGGAAGGGATTTTGGCGTCTTCAGATCCAAGGAAGAAACCGATCGTATGATTTTGGATACCTATGGCACCCTGTAGGGTATTCTGAAATTTGTTGGGGGGGCACAATACCGTTTCCAAGCCTTATTTTGGTATTTTTGTAACCAATCCATTGTTTTTCAGGAAGAAAAAGGTATGTTATTTTCCATTTTTTTCTTTTGGTTCCATAAAAAACTGCGTTATATTTGCAGCCGCTTGAAAGAACATCCTTTTTGTTGTTCCTTGGAGTTGCTATAAAGGGCTCTTAGCGCAGTTGGTTCAGAGCATCCCGATTACTTCGGGAGGGTTGCTGGTCGGGATCCAGCATTTGTATTGTTATAGAGGGCTCTTAGCTCAGTTGGTTCAGAGCACCTGCCTTACAAGCAGGGGGTCACTGGTTCGAATCCAGTAGGGCCCACTACAGGCCGCCAAGATTGGCGGCCTTTTTTCGTATGTATTATTTCCATATTCTTTATGCCGAGGCTTACAACCAGTATTACTTAGAATAAAAATGTCCCGGCCTAGGCGTCTTCACTATCAACATTTGACGTTATACAACAATCTTTTTTGGGTTACTTCCCCAATAGTTAGGTTTGTTCTCCCTTAAAATGGATGGACCATGGTGTTTTACCCCAAGCAAACTATGGCTAAACTGAACCTTTTTTGTTCTGTTTTTGTGTTTTTGTTAACCACCGTAGGATTTTCACAGACCGGTCCCGGAGGAGTGGGCACAAACGATGGCACTTCTCCCTTGAAGATTTGGTACAATACTACTAACGGTGTGGTAACTACCGGCACAACAGTAGATTCTCTCAAAAACCTTGCCGGGGTGCCCGTATTCGACATTGGGGAGTCAGGAGCGCAAAGACCTACGCTGGCCACAAGCTCGATTAACGGCTATGATGAGGTCAGTTTTTCGGGATCCAACAGGTTAAGGACCGGATTGACCTTGACGCCCGCCAATTTTATAGTAAACCAAGCATCCTCGTTTTTGGTTACAAAAGCGGATAATACCTCCCAGAGGTCAACCATCTATACTACAGATCCCTTGACGGGTGCTGCACGATTTTCAAATCACATACCATGGAGCGGAACCGTATATTATGATATTGGAAACTGTTGTGGTGCTAACACCAGAATTCAGGTTGGGGGACTTGCCGGTTTAAATAATTATTCTTTTTGGTCCTATGACGCCCATCCCGGCACTGGAAAACAATTGTACAGGAATGGAACTTTATTGCAGAGTCGTCCCAATACCACAAACTATTCGGGGCATGCATCGCAACGCTTCAACCTGGGGGGAAACATCTCAGGAGCACAGGGTTTTAGAGGAGACATTACAGAACTCATTATCTTTAATGAAAGGGTAAACCAGGCCCAGAGATTGATTATAGAAAACTATCTTGCCGCAAAATATGGACTCAACAGTACCACAAATGATATCTACGATGAGGATGACATGGTGAACGGGAACTTTGACCATGATGTTGCGGGAATTGGAAGAATTGACGCGGCAAACCTCCATAATGATGCCCAGGGTACCGGAATTATCAGAATCTCCGGGGCCACCGACATGGGTGACAACGAGTTCCTATTATGGGGGCATAACAACGGTACGCTTTCCCTGGACAATTCTATTGATGTTCCAGACACTATAAGTGAAAGACTGGATAGGCTATGGAAGGTAAGCGAAGCCAGCACAATTGGTGGTTCCGTTGATGTTGGGGGCATTGATATACAGGTAAATATGACGGGTGTTACCGGTTTTAGTCCCTCCCGCCCCCCACAGCTTTTAGTAGATCAGGACAACAATGGATCTTTCGCTAACGAGCTTGCTGTCGCTACGGCCATCCCCTTGGGCAACAATCTTTACCGCTTTAATGGGATAACAGCCCTTGCGGACAACTTAAGCTTTACCTTCGCTCAGGGGATACAAACCGTGATCACTAACCGAAGAATTACATATGACGTAAATAAGGATTGACAAAAGAACCTTTTACCCCCATTCAGAACAATAGCACTCCTTCCCTTAACCTTTCTATTTGGGAAAATCTTCCAAAAACCGGTACATTCCGTAGAAACTTGATATAGCCAAAATGACTGATTTCAAAAGGCGTTTAAAAAGTTTAAACCTGTGCCGTATATTCGTTAAAAATTCATTGGACCCGTCTTGAGTTCAGAGTGTTTAGCGAAAACCAAGATTTTGCGGTAAATTTTACGAATTCAAAACGAGTTCATTGTACCCTTTGATCCATTTAACAAACCAAAAACCATGAAAATCCCAAAACAGTTTCCATCTTTTTTAATTTTACTTCTACTTCTTTCCGCCTGTTCCGAAAAAAAAGAAGAACCCTTTGGTGTAGATGTTCTAGTGATAGGTGGGGGAGCCAGTGGGGTAATGGCCGGTATACAGTCGGCAAGAATGGATGTCCCCACCTTGATTGTGGAAGAAACCCCTTGGTTGGGCGGCATGCTTACCTCGGCCGGAGTCAGCGCCATAGATGGTAATTATGAATTGTCCTCTGGATTGTGGGAAGAGTTTCGGCAGGAATTAATCGCACATTACGGACATGCCGATAGCCTAAAGACGGGGTGGGTGAGCAACGTTCTTTTTGAGCCCCAAGTAGGTGCTCAAATCCTGGAAAGGATGGCAAAAAAAGAACAAAAACTAGCTGTATGGTACGGTTCAAAGCTCATAAGTATAGAAAAGAAGGAGGGGCAATGGCATGTAACTCTAGAACAAAACGGAACACCTAAGAGGATTTCGGCAAATACGGTAATTGATGCAACGGAATTGGGCAATGTGGCCAAAACCGTAGGCATTCCTTACGATGTAGGCATGGATTCCAGAAAAGATACCGGAGAAGAAATTGCCCCGAAAGAGGCCAACAACATTGTACAGGATCTTACGTATGTGGCCATTCTCAAGGATTATGGCCCCAATACGGACAAGACTATCGAAAAGCCAAAAAATTATGATCCAACCCCTTTCCTCTGCACCTGCAAAGGCAGTTGTGACGAGGAACAAAGCTTGGGTAGGGCCCAATGGGATTGTGATAAGATGATGGAATATGGCAAACTTCCAAACGGCTACTACATGATCAATTGGCCTATTTTCGGAAATGACTACTACCTGAACTTGGTGGAAATGGACCGGGCGGAACGTAATGAAGCTTTGAAAAAGGCCAAAGAGTTCACACTACATTACGTTTACTATCTACAAACGGAGTTGGGCTTCAAAAATCTCGGCATAGCGGATGACGTATACCCTACCGAAGATAAGTTTCCATTTATTCCCTACCACCGGGAATCCAGACGGATTCAGGGCATTGTACAATTTGACATTAATGACCTGGCCCGCCCTTTTGAACAGGAAGATGCCCTGTACAGAACAGGAATTGCGGTGGGCGATTATCCTATTGACCATCATCATCATGCCTATCCGGAATTTAAGACCTTGCCCGACCTACATTTTTATCCCGTCCCCTCCTATACCATACCCCTGGGAAGTTTAATCCCCGAGCATCAAGAGGACTTTATTGTGGCCGAAAAGTCAATTTCCGTGACCAATCTGGTCAATGGCACTACTCGACTGCAACCCGTATGTATCTTGATAGGTCAGGCCGCGGGAACTTTGGCGGCCCTTTCCGTGAAGTTGGGTGTAACTCCTAAAAAAGTTCCCGTTCGTGCGGTTCAAAAGGCCTTATTGGACACAGATGCCTATATCTTGCCTTATTCGGACATTGGAATAAAAGAAAAGGCTTTCAAATCCATACAACGCATTGGAGCCACTGGAATCCTTAAGGGAGAAGGAAAGAACATCGGTTGGAAAAACCACACCCATATCTATCCGGATAGCCTGTTAACGATCAAAGCGCTTCAAGACGGCCTTAAAGGTTGGATACCGTTGGAAAAATTACAACTAAAGGATACCTATGCAAATCGGGATGCTATAACGGACGTAATCTCGGAACTCATGAAAATGTATGACGAAACGTTTGAAGGCCAAAAATCCATGGAAGAACTGATCAATGAACACAACATAAAATTTTCCGGGGATACAGGATACATTACCCGTAAGGATTTTGCCCTATTGCTGGACAAGACAGTGAACCCTTTTGAAAAGAAAGGGGTAAATCACAAAGGTACGTTCGTTGATTAAAAATGAGGACTATGCACAAGAGAACCAAAACTTGTAAAACTACAGGCAACTTAGTCCTAAGAATTGGGACTATCCTTTTGATCACAATCGTATTTTATTCCTGTAATAGGGAGCAAAAACCCCTAAAAAAGCGGGATGTATTGCAATTTGTAGATCCCATGATCGGCACGGGATTCCATGGTCACACCTTTCCGGGAGCCGTGGTTCCCCATGGACAAATACAATTAAGTCCGGATACCCATATTATGGGCTGGGAGGCCAGTAGCGGTTATCATTATGATGATGACACGCTGTACGGCTTTAGCCAAAACCATTTAAGCGGTACGGGCATTGGGGATCTTGGCGATTTTCTGTTTTTGCCTTTCACGGGCCAAATAAGGGACAAAAAACCAGTAGGAGCTCTGAATCACAGCAAAGAAACCGCCGAGCCCGGATATTATGCAATACAGGTAGAACCTTGGAGCATTAAGGCGGAATTGACCGCAACGGACCGTGTAGGTTGGCATAGGTATACGTATCCAACGGGCGACGAAGCAAAATTGATGGTCGACCTGTCCCATATTCTGCAACCGAACTGGGGACATAGCCTTTTGGAGAGCGAAATACAAATTGTAAACGATACCCTAGTAAAAGGGTACCGAAAGACCCATGGCTGGGCCACCAATGACCCAATGTGGTTTAGCTGCACCTTTGACAAACCCATAAAGGAAGTGGAAATCATTCAGGATAGTGTTCCGGTCACAGGAACCCAAAGCAAAGGAAAAAACATCGTGGCCTATTTCTCCTTTGGAAAGTTACAGGAACCCTTGAATGCAAAAGTGGCCATCTCCGCCGTGGATGGCCGAGGAAGTACCGCCAACTTGGCGACCTTGCCCCGGGAAATTACCTTTGACACTGTGGTATCCCGAGCAAAAAACGCATGGCGGAACAAATTGCAAAAGATTGAAATAGAGACTAAGGATACCACGGTACTTACCAATTTTTATACGGCACTTTATCATACCCGTATAGCCCCAATGACCTTTAGTGATACTGATGGACGCTACCGTGGAATGGATGGGGCCATCCACAAAAAATCATTTGGAAAGCGATATAGTGCCTATTCGCTTTGGGATGTCTTCCGCAGTTGGTATCCCTTGATGACCCTGATCGATCAAGAGCAGGCCAGGAATTGGGCCTATGATATCCATCAAC
>JBCBSN010000016.1:0-37188 GCA_039819225.1 Bacteroidota bacterium
AGATGTGCTGCCTGTCGTTGAACTTGAAGTGATAATGATATATCTGTAAGCATCAAACAAATCGAATACTTCATCAACAGAATTATCAATTGACCGCCCACCAATAATCAACTCTCCGGGATTGGTATAAGCCACGTAGAAATAATTCTGGTTGTCTATCGAGAAAGGCAACTGAACGATTAAGGGGCCGCTGGATGTAGCCTGTCTTCCGTATACCAAAATGACCGCACTGTCTAAAACTTCTTGGGTAAAACTATCATCCAACACACTCATTCCTATTTGTGAAGTAGGAGTATCAGACAAATCTTCTAAAATCCACTCGGAAGCAATCATACTTACATTACCATTTTCTCCATCTGTGCCATCTAAACCGTCGGCTCCATCTTGTCCAGGTTCCCCTTCTGGGCCTCCCGGCCCCGGCTCACCTTGGGGGCCTTGTTCACCTTGTGGGCCTTGAGGGCCGGGAGGCCCTACTTCCCCGTCCTGGGTACAAGCAGTTAGCATTAAAGTCAATAGTAGGCAGGTAAAAAAATTCATTCTAGCTTTCATGATATCTAAACTTTGTATTTAATTCTTTGTTACCAACTTTTTTCAAAAGGTCGACAAGTGCTTTTTATTTTGTAAAAACCGCCGTAAGAGCCTCAACCAATATTTAGTCAAGGTAGTGAGGCCTAGAATTGGGCATGGTATTATAAGTTGCCGAAGTCATTGATGTACTTCAGGGCACCCATTATTAGCTACCGTGCCGGCTACCTGCGGGCACTGATCATCCCTATCCAGTACACCATCACCGTCAGTATCGGGCCATGGGCAACCTCCATTTTGGGCGGGTCCTGCTTCAGTGGGACACTCATCCTCTTTATCAGGTATACCATCTCCATCGGCATCGGGGCATCCGTTGAAAGCTTCAAGACCTACTTCATCAGGGCATTCGTCATCCTCATCCAATACCCCGTCACCATCCGAATCGATGCCATCACCACAAGAACCAGGAAAATCAGGATTCACTAGTGGATCATTGTCATCACAGTCACCCATAGTGCCAAAGCCACAGGCGTTGTCGGGCACAAAGCCATCGTCGTCCTGATCGTCCAAACGTACGGCACCGTGTTTTTTGAACCATTTCCATGTCCATGGCCTAATCCTAATGATGCGTGGATGGCGACGCCATTTGGACTTAAAACAAATTTTGATTTTATTTCGTTGCCATCGCAAATCAACACTCTCCACACTCTCAGTTTCTTCCATTTTCTCGGACAGTTCTTCTTTTTGACAACTGTTTATTAAGAATCCCATTATCAGTAACAAAAAGAGTATAAAGGCACTATTAATTTGATGCTTTTTCCTATGGAGCTTCATACGTTTTAATTTAGTTTGACTGAAAATCATTTTCCTATCGATTATCATTCAACTGCCTATTGGATTGGATATAGCTCAGCCATTCGAATGGGCAAAGGATGCCTCACCCGTGCGATAACTATTATGATAAAATGGAAGAGCTCTACTAGTGCAATTTAGTGGCTACCGGGCTAAACAAATTGCCAACGGGTTGCGTAAATTTGCACTCATGTTGTATTGTAAAAATCCATGGTTTAATCTACGGATCGCCAATTAGGATTTGCGATATCCCATGGGTCAAAAAAATTTTCCTGTTCGGTTATTTTACCCACGGTATTGATCATAAATCGGTTAACAATCCGCAGCATACACTTGGGGTAGGTGATATGGCAATGGAAGTCCACGGTACCGCGCTCAAATCATCATTGATAAAAACATCCACTAATTCCGTTCCTAAACCAAGGATTCGCAAAGGTGCCCGCCAATTTTCTCTTATGTTATTTTTACCCACTATAGGTTCTTGTGAACCATTGGGGTTTATCGGGCACGGAGTTCTACCTTTTCGCTGTAAGGAATGGCATTAAAATCTTTCCCTTCCAATCCCTCAATGACGTACTCGGATGCAATTTTCGGGAGCAATGCCTTTCTGTCTAATGCACCCATGGCATTAAATCTTTAAGAAGTTGAAATTTTAAGGGAGTGTTAGTTGTCTTACTAAATTCTCATGGTTCCAATTGACCGATATGCCCCTGATCATTCCCAATTCGTCCATCTTGAATATAAAGACATGGTCTTCCTCAAAAGTGTTACCTTTGGAGGGAAGCCCGGCAAAATCCTTGGCTTGCTTGCCCCTTACGGAAGCCTCACAGCGTACATCGCCATTTTCCTTTACCACGGTATTAACTGTATTGTCAATAGTAGGAAAAGCGGCTATGATACTGCTCCAAATTGCTTTGCCTACTTTATGGACATTGCCTTGGCCCTGCTCTCCCAAGGGCAAAAAAGCAACAGTACAGTCCTGGGTGCAATGGGATAACATGTTATGGACATCCTGCTCCTGATAGGCTTTCATAAAGTTTACCGTTCTGTTTTTCCAGGCAATGAACAAGGGGTCTAGGTTATTCTGTTTTAGTGCTTCCATAATCTTTTCTGTGTTTCTTATGCTCAAATATAGGTATGAGGCACTATGCAAAATTGTAAGAATGCGCCAACTTCTAGGCACGGACCATCAAATACATTATTCTCGGATCTATCAATTACCGGATCGCAGTCTTTCCTCTACAATGGAAAATTGGTCAAGGTAATTGACTAGCTCTGTATTCCCTTTGGCATACGTCCTAGGGGTACGGCCGGAGAAATACTTAAAATCCTTTATAAAATGGCTTTGATCATAATAACCACCTTCGAAAAGTACGTCCATGAGGTTTACGTCCCGTTTACCGGCCATAAGTTTACAGGTATAACCAAACCTTCTTATTTTGGCATAAGTCTTGGGGCTTACCCCTACCTCATTTAAAAACTTACGTTCAAAGTTGCGCCGGCTCATCGGTACTTTTTCCATCAACTTCAAAATATTGATTTGGCCCCTCATCCGATAAATCTTGTTAGCGGCAGATACCATTTCTTTATGAGCAAATTGGTTGTTTAATTGTTGTTTCAGAAAATAGGATTCTAGAAGACCTATACGACCGGAATCCGTACTGGTCTCCTTTATTTGCCGAAACAGTTGTCCACTCCGTTGAGGTGCAATAATGGAAAAATCAACGCGCTCTCCCGTGAGGTTGAACATAGGAATGTTAAAGAAATTGAACAGGGCTACCGGTTTTAATACCGCTCCTACCATTTCAATGGCACCCTTTAAATGAAGAGTGTAATTCTTTATCGCCTGCCCCGCTACAAAGCTTTTAGGCACCTTTTGCTTGTGGTATTTACTGTTGGATACTAGATATGGGGCTCTAAGATTAAAGACCAAGGAGCACAAAGCACTCGGGGGGCTTTCTATATCAATGTATTCTTTGGCATCTCCCTTCCAGACAAAATAGCAGAGCACAAAATCCGAAAGCTCCTTGGTGGGTCTGAATTTCTTGTATTGCATATCGTGATACAATCGTTCATAAATTCAATAATAACAAACAAATTAAGGAATTTGTAAAATAGGATTACCACCTTCAATGTACAAAGTATCTTCGAAGAAATAGAAGCTTTTGCCACGGAATTGGAACCTCTGGTTTTAAGGTCTCTCCAATGCCCCCATCCCCCTTAAAACGGCGTACTGGTCCTTAAGAAAATCCCACTGGTCTCCAAATTTGCCATCGGTTACGTTAAAGTACCAGACCTCCTCCCAAGACAGGGGTTGGTTTTTGGCCTCAATTCCCTTCAGCACACTATCTGTATAATCGCCGCCTCCAAAGGTATATGTCGATGCATAGTTGGCGGTTATGTTCAGCCATAGAATAGCTTCGTTGCTATTGACCGTCAAATGCTTAATGGTCGCCGAATAATTCTGGAAAGAGGTTCTAAATGCAGAATGTTCCTCCAAAAACTGGGCTGGGTCCGGTTCGAGGTATTTTATAATTTTCGATTTCCACTCCTGGGAATTTAAATCCTTAATATAAGCTTCAATAAATTGTTTGGTACCCGTTTCTTCAACCTGAGCCGCTTCATATCCCTTTAACTCGGCTATGATTTTTTCTTTTTCGGTTTCACTTTTCTCATCGGCACAGGCAAAACCGATAAGGAGAGCTATCGCACACCCTAGTTTTTTCACAGGAATACATTTAAATTATACATTGGATTTTTAACACTACCGTAATTGGCAAAAAATCACCAAGTTCACCATCCTTAATTTTTCACTTCTTTTTGTAAAAGCAACTGTCATGACCTCCAAAATCGCTTTATTAGGAGGTTTACCTTGTTTTATGCGTTTAGCCGGAAGTAGTCTGTTGGGGCATTATCCCCAACTGTTCCATCAATATCATTTGATCGGCGATGAGCCACATATCAGTAATCATTTCGTTTTCAACAACGTAACGGATCACAAAGGGTAGATCCATTTTTCGTCCCGTTGCGGGAATACCATTGAATTCACCTGAATGGATTCCGGTTGCCCTTCCCCGAACGATAACCTTTTGGCCCTCGGTAACCATCTCCTCAATAAAGAGTTCATATTTTGGAAAGGCCCTATCAAAAAACCGAATATGCGCTATTAATTTTTCGTCGTTCATGAATTGCCTACAGAGATCCAGGGTTTTCTCTACTCCGGATATGGCATTGTAGTACTTGATGATGAATGCCCTATTTTTCTTGGGATTGGTCATACCCAGCATCTAGTGTTCGGTAATTTGTGGTTCCATTACGCCCAACTGTTCCATGAGCAGCATTTGATCGGCAATAAGCCAATGATCTGTAATTTTTTCATTTTCGATGGTGTACCGAATAGCAAAGGGCAGGTCTATTTCTCTGCCAGTTGGGGGAATTCCACCGAATTCTCCGGTATGGGTTCCGCTCATCCTAGCTTGTATTAGCACCTTGTTCGCTTCGGTCATGATTTCTTCGATGAACAGCTCGTACTTGGGAAAAGCGCCCTCAAAAAACTCGATATGCTGAATTAGACTCTCATCGTTTGTATATTTTTCAGAAAGCTCTCGGGTTTTTTCATATCCCGATATGGCATTGAAATAATTGATGATGAACTCCCTATTCTTCTTTAGATTATCCATGATATTAGAAAACTTAGATTTTACTTCTCCAAAGTTAGGAGTGATATTTTGACAAAAGTTGACTACAAGTTGCGAAAAATTGCGCTCATGTTGCATTTTTACTTTTCACGAAGTCAGAGGGATTAAAACCAAACTCTTTTTGAAACGACCTGGTAAAATGGCTTTTACTCGCAAAACCCACCTCATAGCACACTTGGCTCACATTCAAATCTTTGTCTTTTGATTGTAGTAATCTTTTGGCCTTTTCCAAGCGGGTAAAACGTAGATATTGTTGGGGGGACATGCGTGTAAGGGCCTTTATTTTTCGGAAGAGTTGGGTACGGCTTAGGGCCAGGGCATCGGCCAGGGCGTCCACTTTAAAATCGGGGTCGGAAATATGGGACTGTATTACGGCATTGACCTTTTTCAAAAATACGCCTTCGCTATTGCCTTTTAGCTCGGCCGCTTTTTCCAAGTTTTCGGTATTCGAAAAGTGAGTGGTCAATCTTTTGGCAACCGCGGTATAGTAGTTGGGGTATTGTCTGGGAAGCAAGGTACCATTCTCATCTTGGGTGGTAGATATAGTAGTGTTGGGTTTGGTTGGGATAGAGATGATAAAACGGGTACCCTGTTTTTGTCTTTCCACCAAAAGCCCGTTTTTTACCGATGCCAAAATCTCACCTAATTTGGAAAGATCTACCCCCGTATTCTCTATGGCCAAAATGCATTGATCCCTATTCTCGTTGCACTCTCCTACGGATACCTTAACGCTATATAGCTGTGGCGTAAAGGTCACCACCCTACTGAGCAAAACGGTTATTTCGGAAAGTGCTTCCTCTGGATTATAGGATGCATATAGGTTTCCTACCGACGATTCAAAGACCAATTCAACTTCCTGGGCAACCGCAAAAGGCTGAAGACCTGTAACCAATCCGCGAAACAAGGGTACAAGGTCTGCATTTATGGAAAAGGAGGACATGGTCTTCGGTCAATTATTCGTCCTATGAAGTTAAGGAATCGCTTGAAAATCCGCAAACACGAATACCCTTTTTGAAATTAGTTTGAAGAATGCCAATTCCCCAAACTAGTGCTTCGGTAACCCTAGGTCAAGTATTTTCTTCACGGAGCGGTTCGGGAACTTTGAACAAATCCAAAAAGGCCGGCCCTATGCCATCCAGTAGCGTTGAGGCGGTCAAGGCCTGATATCCCGTATGTTCTACCATGATATCGCCCGCCCTGCCATGTAGGTAAATTCCAAAAAGGGTCGCTTGCAACGGTTCATAGCCTTGGGCCAACAATGCGGTAATCATTCCGGTGAGGACATCACCGGATCCCCCTGTGGCCATTCCTGGATTTCCAGTAGTGTTCACATAGCCTTTTCCTTTATAAAGGGTAAGGGTATGCGCCCCTTTTATGACCAGGATACAATGGTATTGTTTAGAAAAAGCCGTGGCCTTTTCAAGTTTGTCAAAATCGTTGCTCCAAGGACCTAAAAGTCGTTCCAACTCTCCAGGGTGAGGGGTCAACACCGTTCCTTTGGGGAGCCTTTTCAGCAATTCCTTATGTTCCGATAGGATGTTGATTCCATCGGCATCAATTACCAGGGGCGCCGTATTGGTAGAAAGAAAATTGGAAAAGGTCTTCGCCGTTTCGGTACCGGTCCCCAGGCCTACTCCAATGCCAATAGCTTCGGGTTGAAACGTATACCCAATATCGGTAATAACCCTTTCTCCCTCATCGGTAAGCACCATAACCTCCGGAAGAGCTGTTTGCATAGGGATATACCCGCACTGCGGTACATAGGCACTCACCAATCCGCTGCCGGTATTCAAAGCGGCCCTGGAAGCCAAAATTGCAGCTCCCAGCTTACCATAACTCCCTCCAATGATAAGACTATGCCCGTACGTACCCTTATGCGAGAACTTCCGCCGTGGTTTGTATCCGGAAAGCACTTCATTTTTTCCGATAAGCCTATAATCCGCATCGGTTTGGGTCATAAACTCGGCATCCAGACCTATGTCCAGAACGTCCCATTGGTTACAGAACACACCTGTCCCGGGAAGGAAAAAAACCAGTTTGGGGGTTTGAAAGCTCAATACATAATCCGCACGGATGACCGCTTCGGTATCCTTTACCCCCTTATCCATAAACAATCCCGAAGGTATGTCCACTGCAAGGGTAAACGCCTCGGACTGGTTCAAATGTTGGATAATTCGTTTTACCCAGCTCGCCGGTGCCCGGTTTAGACCTATCCCGAAAATAGCGTCCACAATAATATCGTCCCTTCCGATCTCTGGTAGTTCCTTTCCTTCCTCAAGGAAATTGGGCCAAACCTTACGATCCTTTAAACGCTCCATATTGATGAGGAAATCCTTAGACCTTTTTTTACTGTAGTTCACTACATAAACGCCAATGTCATAACCATGGTCCTGCAAGTGGCGGGCTATGGCGATGCCATCCCCTCCATTGTTCCCTATGCCACAGAATACATGTATGCGTACCGGGGCTCCTTGCATGCGGGAGTGGATCCAATTAAAGATCTGGGTGGCGGCACGTTCCATAAGGTCGGTACTTGAAATCCCTTGTTTTTCTATAGTGAAGGTATCGGCCTTATAGATTTGGCCAGCAGTAAAAATTTTCATCCAAAAAGGAATTTCTTATAAAAGTGGTAATTCAACAAAAATTAGGGTCACTATTTGATTGGGCCTTTAAAAGTACTACATTTGAAGCTTTTCAATAAGGATGCATTCAATTAAGACGGATACAGCATATGGCCTGGCCACCTTGCAACATTGGGTCGCCGTTACGGTCACCACCCACTTTGGTGGGTAAAAAACTACATACACGTCCGTTATGCGCATTTCCGCGCCCTACATCAAATAGTACAATCATACGTATAGTAAAATGAAAGTCTTAAAATTTGGGGGTACTTCCGTAGCCAACGCTCAAAATATCGCCCTAGTCAAGAATATTGTTGCTTCCCGAAGTACGGATAAGATCATTGTGGTCGTTTCCGCCTTTGGAGGTATTACCGATCTTTTATTAAAAGCCGGTCAATTGGCCTCCGATCAAAATCAGGGGTATCGGGACATTCTGAAGGAAATAGAGGATCGCCACCTCAACACGATTAAGGAATTGATTCCCATTAATGCACAAAGTGGAATTCTAAGCAAGGCAAAAAGTGATTTGAACACTCTGGAAACCTTGTTGGAGGGAGCTTTTTTGATCGGAGAAATTACGCCAAAGTTATCCGACAAAATCGTAAGCTATGGAGAACTTTTATCGTCCTATATTATATCGGAATTTTTTAAGGTCGAAAAACTAAATGCCGTCCTAAAGGACAGTCGGGAATTGATAAAAACCAATAGTCCAGGTGGAAGGGCAATGGTGAACTTTGACCTTACCAATGGGCTGTGCAAAACCTATTTTGAAGAGATAAATGCCGCTATTGTGGTGACCCCGGGCTTTATCGCCTCCTCCGAAAATGGTGACTCTACCACCCTGGGCAGGGGTGGATCTGACTATACGGCCGCTATTTTTGCCGCTGCCGTACAAGCGGAATTACTTGAAATTTGGACAGATGTCAGCGGTATGTACACCGCCAATCCCAAGTTGGTAAAACAGGCACGTGCCATTCCCCATATTTCCTATCAGGAAGCTATGGAGCTTTCCCATTTTGGGGCCAAGGTGCTTTATCCCCCCACCATTCAACCTGTTTTATCCAAAGGTATTTCCATTGCTATCAAAAATACGTTTGAACCGGAAAATCCGGGAACCCTCATTACCGAAAGTAAAGAAGGAAGGGGGAGAACCGTACGCGGCATCAGCCATGTGGAACATATGGCGTTACTTTCCTTGGAAGGCCCAGGAATGGTAGGTATTCCCGGGATTTCAAAGCGTTTTTTTGAAGTGCTTTCCCAAGCCGATATCAGCGTAGTACTCATTACCCAGGCCAGCTCCGAACACTCCATTTGTGTGGGAATTTCCGATGATGATACGGAAAAGGCCATTGTCGAAGTAAATACCGCCTTTGCCCATGAAATAGAAAGACAACGGATAAAACCCGTTTTAGCGGAAAAGGATCTGGCCATTATAGCCTTGGTAGGGGACCATATGAAAAGCCATCAAGGGCTTAGTGGCAAAATGTTCAGCACCTTGGGAAGGAACAATGTAAATATACGGGCCATTGCACAGGGAGCGTCCGAACGGAACGTTTCCGCGGTAATTGCAAAAATCGATGTAAAAAAGGCCCTGAACGCCCTACATGAGGAATTTTTTGAAGAGAATATAAAGCAGTTGAACCTCTTTGTCATGGGGGTGGGCAATGTGGGTTCAAAATTTTTGGCTCAGATAAGGAAACAAAAGAAATATTTAAAAGAAGTATTAAAGTTAAATATTAGGGTTATTGGCATCTCCAACTCCCGTACTATGGTGTTCGATGAGGGCGGTATCCCATTAAAAAATTGGGAGACCCTCTTGGCGGGTGGCGATAAAGCAAATAAGAATATCTTTTTTGAAAAGGTACAAGAGCTCAACTACAGGAACAGCATCTTTGTAGACAACACGGCAAGCGAGGAGGTAGCGGCGACATATACTTCCTATCTGGGCCATAGCATCTCCGTGGTAACCTGTAATAAGATCGCCTGTTCCTCGGACTATGAAAACTATTTGGCCCTCAAGGATTTGGCTCGAGAATACAATGCGCCTTTTTTGTTTGAGACCAATGTTGGCGCCGGTCTCCCCATCATTGATACCTTAAAGCATTTGATAGCTTCCGGCGATAAAGTCTTGAAGATCCAAGCCGCGCTTTCGGGAAGCCTCAATTTTGTGTTCAACGCATTTAATGATGGCACCACTTTTCACGATGTGGTAAAGCAGGCCCAAGAGCAAGGGTATACGGAGCCTGATCCTAAAATTGACCTTAGCGGGATAGACGTGATGCGCAAGATCCTAATATTGGCAAGAGAAAGTGGAAACCGGTTGGAAATCGATGAAATCCAAAACAAGTCCTTTTTGCCGGACGAGAGTCTGGAAACCAAATCCAATGCTGCTTTCTTTGACTCCCTCAAAAAATACGAAGCCGATTTTCAGGCATTATATGCAAGGGCCAAAGCAACGGATAGTAAACTCAAATATGTGGCACAATTTGAGAAAGGCAAGGCTTCCGTAGGTTTGCAAAATATCCCTAAGGGACACGATTTTTACAATTTGGAAGGAAGTGACAATATTGTGCTCTTTTATACGGAACGTTATCCGGACCAGCCCATGATCATTAAAGGGGCGGGTGCCGGGGCGGATGTAACCGCCTCGGGAATATTTGCGGACATTATTCGGATAGGGAACTTTTAAAAGTTTCACGTTTCCTTTGTTTCAAGTTTAAGGTTAGCCTTCTGATACCTAAACCAAAACTTGAAACCCTAGAAACTAAAAACTTAAAACTACAATGAACAAAGAAATCAAAATATTCTGTCCGGCCACCATTGCCAATGTTTCCTGCGGCTTTGATGTACTGGGTGTAGCTCTGGACGCCGTGGGGGATGAAATGACGGTGCGAAAGGTGGAGGAAAAAGGGATACGCATTACGCAATTAACAGGGCAGGATCTGCCCAGGGAAGCGCATCGTAATGTGGCCGGGGTTGCCGGAATGGCCCTCTTGGCCAAAAGCGATTATGATGGTGGTTTTGAGGTTGAAATCCATAAAAAAATCAAGGCGGGCAGTGGTATTGGCAGTAGCGCGGCAAGCTCCAGTGGTGCGGTTTGGGCCATGAACGAACTTTTAGGCGGGCCTTTTTCAAAAATCGATTTGATCCAATTTGCCATGGAAGGGGAACGTTTGGCCAGTGGAGTGGCACATGCGGACAATGTGGCCCCTGCCCTATTCGGGGGGTTCACCCTGGTGCGCTGTTATGACCCCTTGGATATTGTTCCCATCCCCAGTCCGTCCGAACTGTATGCAACGGTAATCCACCCGCAAATCGAAGTAAAGACCTCGGATTCGCGCAAAATATTAAAAACCAATATTACCCTAGAAGACGGCATTAAACAATGGGGAAATTTGGGTGGCCTGGTCGCAGGGCTCTTTACCAATGACTATGAACTCATTGGCAGGTCCTTGGTAGACCATATTGTAGAGCCCATTCGCTCTATACTCATACCCGGCTACGAGGCCATAAAATCAGAATCGTTGGAGGCTGGTGCCTTAGGATGCGGGATTTCGGGGTCAGGGCCCTCCATTTTTGCCTTTAGCAAAGGGGAGACCAGCGCGGAAAAAGTGGCTATGGTGATGAAAAAAGTATATCAAAAAATTGGGGTAGACTATGATGTACATGTATCCAAGGTGAATACGGAGGGGGTAAGGGAGTTGAATTGATGCTAGATGCTAGATGCTAGATGCTAGAAATATATGAAAGATACTGAATTACATCATGTGCCCAAAAATCTTACTAAAGGATTGAATATAAAAACATAGCCATCCGCCTACGTAGCTATTTCATTAAATAATTGTTTCATTATTAAATTTAGTAATTGAACTTCTACAGTCTAAACCATAAAGCACCAAACGCATCCTTTAGGGAAGCCGTCATTGCAGGTATCGCTCCAGATCGGGGCCTGTATTTTCCGGAACATATTTCGCCTTTGCTACCTGCTTTTTTTGATGGGATAACGGATTTGGCCCATCCCGAAATTGCCTTTGAATCCATTCGCCAATTTGTTAAGGAAGATATTCCGGACGATACGCTTTATGATATCCTGGAAAAAGTATTGGATTTTGATTTCCCCGTGGTAGAAATCGAAGAAAATGTGGCCGCTTTGGAACTCTTTCACGGCCCTACCATGGCATTTAAGGATGTTGGAGCCCGATTTATGGCTCAATGTCTGGGATACTTTTCAAAGGACAACGATGATGAAATTACCGTCCTGGTAGCAACTTCAGGAGATACCGGCGGTGCTGTAGCAAATGGTTTTTTGGGTGTGGATGGAGTAAAGGTAGTAATCCTATATCCCAGTGGAAAGGTCAGCGATATCCAAGAACGGCAACTGACTACCTTAGGACAGAACATTTCGGCCTTGGAAGTGGAAGGTACCTTTGATGATTGCCAAAAAATGGTAAAGACCGCCTTTTTGGACAAGACATTATCAGGGAATATAAGACTTACCTCGGCCAATTCCATCAATGTGGCCCGTTGGCTTCCCCAGCTTTTTTACTTCCTTTTCGCCTTCAAACAGGCCAAATTAGAAGAGAAGGAAATCGTCTTTTCCGTACCCAGTGGCAATTTAGGGAACCTTTGTGCCGGAATGGTGGCCCAAAAATTGGGAATGCCCTGCAAGCATTTTATCGCGTCAACGAACGTAAATGACACCGTGCCCCAGTTTATGCATAGCGGGGAATATAGGCCCAAACCCTCAACCGCCACAATATCCAATGCCATGGACGTGGGAGACCCCAGTAATTTTGTGCGCATTCGCCACCTATACAAAGACAATTTTACCGAACTGAAAAAAAATCTCTCCTCCTACGCCTTTACCGATATGCAAACCAAGGCAGCCATGGAAAAGGTCTTTCAAGATTCCGGATATATTTTAGATCCCCATGGTGCCGTGGGATATTTGGGACTAAAATGCTATATGGAAAATCATCCCCAGACCTATGGCATTTTTTTAGAAACTGCACATCCGGTTAAGTTTTTGGATGTAGTGGAACGGACCATTGACCAGTCACTGGAACTACCTTTACAGATTAAAAACCTTATGGGGAAAACCAAAAAATCCATAAAAATAAGTACGTATCAGGAATTAAATGACCACCTATCGAAAGGCTAAAAATCTCTATTTTTTGGGAATTTCAATTTTGTGGAAAACATGGGGTACGCTCACTTTCCGTTCGTCAAATTATTCAATAGCTTTGCGCCGTCAAAAAAAACAAGTGGCGGACGTATAGGATATAGCAAGGAAGGACCAGCGCTAAACCTATATACTTCTAAACTTCGACCTTTTTGGATTTGTATTTGAGTTTGAGTTTGAGTTTGAACTTAAGACTACGGAAACCATTGATATCTGTACCCATGAAAAATACGGCATTGACGGAGACACATAAGGCGTTGGGAGCCAAAATAGTGCCTTTTGCGGGTTATAACATGCCCGTTTCCTATGAAGGTGTGAAGGTGGAACATGAAACCGTACGTAATGGCATCGGGGTTTTTGATGTTTCCCATATGGGCGAATTCTTGATTTCAGGACCTAGGGCCTTGGATTTAATCCAAAAAGTAAGCTCCAATGATGCTTCCAAGCTAACGATCGGCAAGGCACAATACAGTTGTCTTCCCAATGAAACCGGCGGTATCGTTGACGATCTTATTATATATCGAATCAAGGAAGAACAATACCTCTTGGTGGTCAATGCGGCGAATATCCAAAAAGATTGGGCCCATATTTCAAAATACAATGCGGAATTCAATGCGGCAATGCGGGATATTTCCGAGGACTATTCGCTTTTGGCGATACAAGGCCCCAAAGCGGTAACCGCTATGCAGTCCTTGACCTCTGCTAATCTTTCCGAAATCAAATTCTATAATTTTGTCGTTGCCGATTTTGCAGGTATCCGGCACGTCATCATATCGGCCACTGGATATACCGGTTCCGGGGGGTTTGAAATCTATTGTAAAAACAGCGAAGTACAGCAAATATGGGACAAGGTACTTGAAGCTGGGGCCAATTTTGGCATAAAACCGATAGGATTGGCCGCACGGGACACCTTGCGTTTGGAAATGGGCTATTGTCTCTATGGCAACGATATCAACGACACTACCTCCCCTATTGAAGCAGGACTGGGATGGATTACCAAATTCACCAAGGATTTTGTGAATGCCGAAGCCCTGCAAAAAGAAAAGGAACATGGCCCAAAACGCAAATTGATCGCTTTTGAATTGGACGATCGAGGCATTCCCCGCCAGGGGTACGACATCGTAGACGGGCAGGGCCTAAAAATTGGGGACGTAACTTCGGGCACCATGGCGCCCTCCCTGGGCAAAGGCATCGGCTTGGGTTATGTGCCCATAGTTTTTTCCAAGGTGGGCAGTAAGATTACTATACAAATCCGTAAAAATAGGGTTCCGGCGACCGTGGTAAAGCTTCCCTTTTATAAAACCTAATGGTGGATTATCAACACATCTTGGACGGCATAGCCGAGAATTGTCTAAAAACCCGAGACCGTGGGAAGGTGGCCACCTATATCCCTGAACTGGCCAAGGTAAGAAAGACCAAATTTGGTATCCATTTGGTAGATTCAAAAAAGAACAATTTCCGGGCGAGAGATTCCCAGGAGCCCTTTTCCGTACAGAGTATCTCCAAGGTATTGAGCTTGGCACTTGCATTGACCTTTGTGGACACCCAATTATGGCAAAGGGTAGATGTGGAACCATCCGGGGATCCGTTCAACCATTTGTCCTTATTGGAATTTGAAAACGGTATTCCCAGAAACCCCCTTATCAATGCCGGGGCCATTGTAGTAGCCGATATTCTTATCTCCAAATTAAAGGATCCAAAACAGGATTTTTTACGTTTTGTTAGGGAACTTGCCAATGATGCCACCATTCATTATGATAAAAAGGTGGCTCTGTCCGAGAAGAATACCGGTTTTAAAAACTATGCGGCCGCCCATCTTTTAAAATCATATGGCAATCTACTTAATGATGTAGATGCCGTATTGGACTTTTACTTTCACCAATGTTCCCTGACTATGAGCTGTGAACAGCTTACCAGGGCATTCTACATGTTCATGAACCGCGGGCAATGCCAGCAAGGCCATACCTACCTCACCCTGGCCCAGGTAAAACGGATCAATGCCATAATGCTCACCTGCGGATTTTATGATGAGGCAGGCGAATTTGCCTTTGAAGTAGGCCTACCGGGCAAAAGTGGCGTTGGTGGCGGTATCGTTGCCTTGCTGCCGAGCAAGTTCTGTGTGGCCGTCTGGTCGCCCGGGCTCAATACTAAGGGAAATTCCAAATTAGGTTTGGAGGCATTGGAGCGGTTAACAACGGAGACCCGTCAATCCATATTTTAAATGGAGGTTTCAAAAAGAATCCTGATTTTGGGAGGTAGCGGCTTTTTGGGAAATGCCCTGTACAAGGAACTGTGCCAATATTTTGACACCTATGGCACCTACTTTAGAGCCCGGCAGTCCTTTGAGGGCAACCAACAATTCATCCGTTATGACCTAGGGGAGGACGATGTGTTTCAACTCCTGCAAAAGTTGCGGCCACAAATTGTAATATCGGCATTAAGGGGTCCTTTTGCGGCACAGATCCAGGCACATCGGCATATTGTGGAGTACATTGCGCAGCATGACTGTAAATTGCTCTTTCTGTCATCGGCCAATGTTTTTGACTACTACAGCAAATATCCCTCCTATGAATACGACAAAACCCTTTCCGAAAGTGTATACGGGCGCTTAAAGATTAAAATTGAAAATATGCTTTTGCGTCTTCCCAAAAAGAAAATGGCCATCCTACGGGCACCTATGGTCTTTGGCAATGCCTCTCCCCGTATAAAGGAAATAAAAAAGTTTGTTTTGCAGAACGAGGCCATAGAGGTATTCCCAAATCTTGTAATGAACGTAACCCATGATGATAAATTGGCTCAACAGGTGCACTATATCGTCAACAGAAATAAGTCCGGCATATTTCATTTAGGTAGTAGGGATTTGGTGCACCACGAGGATTTCATAAAGGAAATCATCAACAGGATCGGGGATTTCAATCCATTATACAAAAGAGTTTTTACTACCAATGACGAGCGGTATTTGGCCGTTTTGCCCAAGGACAATAAATTACCGAAAAACCTCCAGATAACGAGTCAGGAAATCATTGAGCATCATATTGCGGGCTGATTTTCTTATTTTTGAACTTGACTTGAATTCTTTATTAAAAATGAAGCTATGAACAAGCTTACTTCCGAAGATATTACCATAAAACTAGAAGACCTGGTAGGATGGTCATTAGTGGATAATGCCATTGAAAAGACCTTTGGATTTACCGATTTTAAGGAGACATTCGCCACAATGGTCCGAATAGCATTTGAGTGCGAAGCGCAAAACCATCATCCTAATTGGAGCAATGTTTACAATTCGCTTAAAATACGATTAAATACCCATGATGCCGGAGGTGTTACAGAGAAGGATTTTACCTTGGCGAGGATAATCGAGGATGTGATTCGTAGTCAGTAACCAGGGGCAGTAAGCAGTTAGCAGTGGTCAGTGGTCAGTGGTCAGTGGGCAAAAAAATCGATTACGGATCGGATACACCCATATTCCGAATTGCCTCCCCTTAACTCACTAACCTATTAGCTCATTTACTCCTAAACCCCTAAAACCATAAACCTTTTTGACTTGCACTTGAACTTTCGTTAATTTGCGTTTTTTCAAAAAGAAGTAAACACATTCGATGGGAAGAGCATTTGAATTTCGAAAAGCGCGAAAAATGAAGCGTTGGGCGGCCATGTCCAAGGCTTTTACCCGGATTGGTAAGGACATCGTAATGGCGGTAAAGGAAGGTGGTCCAGATCCAGATGCCAACTCAAGACTAAGGGCAGTAATCCAAAATGCCAAGTCTGTAAACATGCCCAAGGATAACATAGAAAGGGCGATAAAAAGAGCCACGGACAAAAGTCAGGGCGACTATAAAGAAGTGCTCTTTGAGGGGTACGCTCCACACGGGATAGCGATTTTAATCGAAACGGCGACCGATAACAATACCCGGACGGTAGCCAATATCCGGAGCTATTTCAACAAATATGACGGGAGTTTGGGCACCTCCGGATCGGTAGAATTTATGTTTGACCATACCTGTAATTTTCGGATACAGGCCGAAGGCATAGATCCTGAGGAACTGGAATTGGATATGATCGATTTTGGTGCGGAGGAGGTCTTTGTTGACGAGGACGGTATTTTGATCTATGCCCCCTTTGAAAGTTTCGGGGCTATTCAGAAAGAGTTGGAGAACCGCGGAATTGAAATATTATCTTCTGGTTTTGAGCGTATTCCTCAAGTAACCAAGGAGCTTTCCGAAACACAGATGACTGATGTGGAAAAGCTCTTGGAAAAAATAGAGGAAGACGATGATGTACAGAACGTGTACCATACGATGCAAGAGTAAAACCGAGACTGAAACAGGTAGTAGACAAAAAAGGCCCTTATAAACGGGCCTTTTTGTATACCTCTTGCTTACTGCTGTTCAACGATGAATTGTTTTGTATAGGTGTTTCCCTGATCATCATAAATACTTAAACTATATAGACCTGTGCGGTATCCATCAACGTCCACGATATAGACGTTGCCATCGCGAATATCTTCAGATTGATAATCCCTGATCATTTTGCCACTCAAATCAAAAACCCTTAGGGCCAATAAATGTATTGGTTTGTCAAAAATTACCCTAGCAAGTTCCGATGCCGGATTGGGGTATATCCTAAAAGAATTATTATCCTCCCTATTGGTATTTTCCAACCTATTGGTGTTGAGGACATTAGCCCCCAGCACCTCAATGGCGTTTATCAAAGGATGATGTAGACCACCATCTTCTTCAAGAGATGAGAGATTAATATCAAGTATGCCATCGTTAACGGTTACTTTATAGGTGGTAACAAATAGGTTACCGAGACCGGCCCTTGCAATAACATCAAGATTGTCCTCTACCAATAGCCCTTCGATACGCACATCAAAAATACGACTGCCTATTTCACCAGGCCCTCCCGCCGGCGTTCCGAACCATAATTCCGAAAAGTGCAAATTCACCTCATATTCGCCATCAGGCACGGGAATCTTATAGGCCATTACCTTATCACGACCAAATCTAAAGCTTTGATGAAGTTCCTCTAGCCCAGCACGCGCAATACTTAAGGTGGCCCCCTCCGTAAAATAGGCATCGGGAAGATAGGTTGCGTCGTTATAGGCGGTTTCCGCGCTTCCCCCGGCATTGATCCGTAGGACAAAATCTTCGGCATCCCCACAATTAAGACTCGCTCCCCCGTCAATTATAGACCAAGAGAAATCCGTAACAAGCTTTTGTCGCGCAACCTCTCCGAGACAAAACTGCGCCTCTAGGATTTGCAGCTCGATCCCCGGTTGTACATCGGCCAAGGCACCCCAACCGATCAGCAGTTGATCATAATTGGCAATGGATAGCTTTACATTGGTAAACATATCGTCCATATCCAGCACCGATCCAACATCCCAATGGCCAATACCTTGATCGAAGGATAAGGCATTGTTGAACATAAGTGCCGTATTGGTAACCTTGCCCATATTCCAATTACCAATGGCCTGGTTAAAGGAAGTTGCATCTTTGAACATTGCTTCGGTAGAGGTCACATTACCCATATCCCAGTCGCCAATATTTTGATCAAAGGCGACGGCCCCCTCAAAAATGTAGTCCATAGCGGATACGGTAGATACGTCCCAGAGGCCGATCTTTTCATTGGCCACTAAAGACGAACAAAACCTGAACATCCCCTTCAATATATCCACATGGGATAAATCAGGAACGTCATCGGCCAGCACATCCAAATTTGTACACCCTGCAAATGCGTTCTCCATAGAAGACCATGTTTGATCCCCCCATTGCAGGACGGAAACAATTTTTTCATGATCTCCAGGACCTTCTTCCGGGCCATTAAAATATATCTTGGGAAAATCGCCATAGATACTCACCTCAAAGGTGCCCCGAGTCTCATAGGTATGGGTCATGGCATCCGTAACGCCTATATTGGAAGTACCGTCTCCCCAATCCACAATATAGTCATAGCCGACCTCGCTATGTGCGGGAAGGGTAATTTGATCGTTATTGGATAGACCAGGATTGTCCGTTTTCCATACGGTTACGAACGGGCGCTGCCCCGAGCAGTTTTTTCCGGCATCGTCAATGGTCCAACCAAAGGAATCGATCAAAAGCTGTCTGGCCTTTTCACCTATACAAAATTCGGTGGTGCTGGCACCAAGTTGTACGTTATTTTGAACGATGGGTTCCTGGGACCAGCCCATCAATATCATGTCATAATTATAACTGGACAGTCCGGATCCATTAAAAATAGAGTTCATATTGGTGACCTTGCCTATATTCCAAACGGATAGATCTTGATCAAAGTCCAAGGCTCCTTCAAAAACGGAAATCATTCGGGTTACATTACCGGTATCCCAAGGGCTCAGGTCTTGATTAAAGGAAACGGCACCACTGAACATAGTGTTTAAACTCTGCACGGATGCCATATTCCAAGTACTGATATCCTGGTTAAAGGATTCCGCATCGGCAAAAACCGCATCCATTTGGGTAACCTTGCCCACATCCCATGCCGCGATATCCTGATTGAAGGAAACGGCACCTTGGAACATATTGCCCATATGTACAACATTGGCCATATCCCAGCTGCCAATGGCCTCGTTGCCCATTAGGGATATGCAACCCATGAACATGGCCTCCAAAGAGCTTAGGCCGGAAAGATCGGGAGTGTCCTCGGCCAAAACATCAAGATTGGAGCACCCGGAAAAGGCGTTCTCCATGGAGGACCATATTTGATCTCCCCATGAATTAACGGAAATTATTTTTTCCTCGTCCCCAGGGCCATCATTGGAAGCATTGAAATAGATTCTTGGAAAATTGCCGAAAATCAGTACTTCATAGGTGCCTGGGACATCATAGGTATGGGTAATACTTCCTGTTATATCGCTATCCGATGTCCCATCTCCCCAATCCACAAAATAGTCGTAATTTGATGAGGGATGTACAGGAATGGTAATCTGATTATCATTGGATGCCCCAGTATTATTCGTTTTCCAAGTGGTTACAAATGGCCTTCTATCCGAACAGTCCTTCCCGGCATCCTCAATAATCCAGTCCAGGATATCTATAAGGTATTGCCTCATTTTTTCCGAAACACAAAATGAAGTGGATCGCGCCCCTAGGGCCACTCCCGATTGTAAAACGGGTTTTTGGCCCCAGCCTAGTAGAATGAGATCATAGTTAAGGCTGGAGAGTGCCGTGCCGTTGAACATGGCGCTCATGTCCCGGGCATTGGCTATGTTCCAACCGGCCAAATTTTGATTAAATGATGCCGCCCCTTCAAATAGGGAACGCATTTGTTGTATTCCACTGAAGTCCCACCCATCCAAGGATCGATCAAAAAGAAGCGCATCCTTAAACATATAGTCCACGGATGTGATCCCGCTTATATCCCAGGTATCCATAACTGCATTTCCCTGAAGACCGGAACAACCTAAAAACATGGCATTGGTGGAGGAGATCCTGGAAAGATCGGGGACATCCGTCGCGGTTATATCCAGATTTTGGCAACCTGCAAAAGCGAAGTCCAGAGCGGACCATTTATTGGATCCCCATTGATCTACAGAAATAATTTTGGCGGTATCACCTGTCTTAGGCCTGGTTTGAAAAATCTCAGTATCCCCATTAAAGAAAATACCGGGAAACTTCCCCGTGATGGAGATTGTATAATTTCCGGGAACCGAATAAGTATGGGTGATTTCACCGGTAACCCCGGTATCATTGGAGCCGTCTCCCCATAGCACGGTATAGTCATACCTTTTTTCGGGATGGGTTGGAATGGTAATTTGCCTATTCCCGGAAACTCCCGGATTATCCGTCTTCCATGTGGTAACAAATGGTTTTGGTTCTGAACAATCCTTCCCGGAATCGGTTACGGACCATCCATATTTGGTAATAATATCCTGTCTATCATCCTCGCCCAGGCAATAGGATGTATGGTTGGCACCCAACTTTACATTATTTTGAAGTGATTCCAAGTTACTCCAGCCTATCCATATACGGTCATAGTTCTCCCTTGTTAAATCGGAATTATCAAAGATTAATGACATATCCTTAACTTCGGATACGCCCCAAGAACCAATATCCCTATCAAAAGGGCTATTCTTGAACATTTCCACCATCGTTGTTACCGAACTCACGTCCCAAGCCGCTATATCCTGGTCAAAACCGCTATGGGCGAACATTCCGGAAAGATCCAAAATTGCACTTACATCCCACTTGTCCAGCAAGGGGATATCATTTGACAGTCGGCATCCAAAAAACATATGGCCAAAACTTGTAAGTTCCGAGAAATCCGGAAAGTCGTCCGCACTAACTTCCAGGTTTTTACAACCCGAAAAGGCAAAGTCCATGGAAGCCCATTTGTTGGTGCCCCATTTTTCGATGGAGAGCAACTTTTCCTCATCCCCTTTATAACCATCCAAAGAGGTATTGTTAAAGTAGATTTGGGGGAAGGTACCAGAAATTCTAACGGTATACTGGCCTGGCAAGGTATAGGTATGGGTAATGTTTCCAGTGATATTGGTATCGGTACGGCCATCGCCCCAATCCACCGAATAATTATAGTCCCTTTGCGGATTTGTGGGAATGGTAATCTGATTGGCATTGGACGTTCCGGGATTGTCGGTTTTCCATGTAGTTACAAAAGGTCTAATAGTTCCTACATCGTATGATTCTCCTACGCCTACCGCATGCCATGCATCCGTGACGGCCTTCTCCTCGGGACTTCCCGCTCCATATAGATCTATTGCGGATTGAATGGCTCCTTGCCTCGCGGCCTGGTGGTTTGAAGTACTATTAAGATATACCGTTAAATTTCGGTATGCAATGGCGGCCGCTTTTTCAATACCAATACGGTCCACAACATAGGCATTCCCTATATCGTTGGTTCCGGAACCTCCAATGCTCAGCAAATAAAACCAGTAGTTCTGAACCCCAGAATTGGTATGCACACCGCAATAATCATTGTTTCTTGATGGGAAACAATTCACATCCTTCCAGTAGGCTCCCCCATAGGTGTCCGGTTGTCCGTAAGAGTTGGGATCGGCAAGAGATCTAAAGGCACCTCCTTCACCATCGGGGCCAATTTCATCGCCCAACAACCAGTCATTGCTTCCTAGGGTAGAAGATTCAATGCTCTCCCCAAAGATATCCGCAAAAGATTCGTTCAATGCACCAGGTTCTTTTTGGTAAACAAGGTTAGCCGAGTTTTGAATAACCCCATGGCTTATTTCATGACCAACGATATCAAGACTAACCAAGGGATTTGTCCCATCTCCGCCATCACCATAGGTCATGCGCTGACCATCCCAAAAAGCATTTCTAAAGTTTGTTCCATATCCGATATAGGAAACCAAGGGAGCACCCGCATTGTCAAAGGAATCCCTACCATGTTTCTGTTGATAATAGATATACGTATTTTCGGCACCCCAGTGGGCCTGCACCCCAGTGGCATTCTCGGCGCCAAAAAAAGCCGTATTGCTCTGGATATCGGTAGCGGCATTGTAATTCTCTGAATTATGCAGGTCAAAGGTATAAACGCCGCTTCCGTGTTTGCCCTGCCTTAAACGAAAGACCCCGGAATCACTATCCGCGGTAAAGGAGACAACCCCGTTAAAAAGACTTGTACCCATGGCTTGTACATCAACATCATGTAAAGTAGCGTTCTCCATCAGTACGGTTCCATTGTTGGCATCAACGTAAACATATGCCCTATATATGGGATTCAACGCATAGATATCAAACTTATAGGCCAACGACACCTGGGGAAAGGCATCGTCAATATTAGGCAAAATTACCAGTTCGCCCTTGGGACCTTGATAAGAATCCAATAAAGCAGCTTCTTCCTTTTTTTCCCATAAATAGGTTTTGGCACCTACAAAGGCCTTCGCCTTCTCCAAAGCTTGGGTTTGGTTCAAGGCGGGGGTAAGGTCCATATCTGAAATAGGATATACATTATAGGACATTGAAACCAAGTCTCCCTTTCTTTTTTGCAGCGAGACCTCTCCAAAAGTTACCTCGATTCCTTTGTAGTACTGTTGAAACCGTTCATTCTGGTTATCCGCTTTGTCCAATTCACGCTTGACCAGTTGAAAATCATGATCGCCCTTTAGTTTTAAATGTAGCCTAAATGTATGGGGCGCAGGGAGGGCCGAGAGGACGATGTCCTTCTCAAAGACCTTAATACCCTGTATTGGGGGATTGGTGTTATTCTGGGCAAGGCCTGCAAAAAAATAAATAGAGAATAGGGTAACGAGTAGAAAATTTTTCATTGTGGGGGATCTTTATAGTGTTACTTCACACCAAGGTATATCCCCTTATATCTGACCAAAACTTTTATCGGCAAACACTATAATCCCTCGACCAATTCACGCTTTTGCTTAATAAGTTAAGCATAAATTACTCATATATAACACGTTATCGTTATAAAATGCATTTGGACGAATCCCTACAATATTCCACTGACCCTGCCTTTTTTACAAAAAAGGGTTTTTTGGCATTATTTAAATTGAACACTTTAAGACAAATTGGTCCGCAACATAAAGGTAAGTGTTCTTTAAAGTAAATGTGGGAAGTGAAGCTGGTCGGCGACCGATTTCCTTTCTCTTTATCAAGTTGTCGGTTCTTTGGCCCTCCTCCGAAAAAAACCAAAAATCTCTCTTTAACAATTTGCCCCTTAAATCTGCGTTCTGTAAATAAGGTCTGCCCAAAACGACTAAATTCTAAATACTTTCTTATGCGCATTGTGGTTCTTTTTGCAGCCCTGTTTAGCTTCGTAAGGGTTACCTCCCAAGACATGGACCCGGAAAGACTCGGTTCGCTTATTAAATCGGTTACGGATTCTGTGGAGACCCATGGCAATTCCTATCGTTTTGTATATAAAGAAGTATTTGTTTTTACCATCTACGATGAGAATGCCAACCGTATGCGCATTATTTCCCCTATCGTACAGCGGGATGAAATTGGCGAGGAAGAACTTTTGAACGCCCTGGTGGCCAATTTTCATTCTGCCCTGGACGTAAAATATGCGCTAAGTGATGAGATCATTTGGTCCGTGTTTATTCATCCATTAAGGGAATTATCGGATCATCAGGTATTGGATGCCATAAATCAAGTGTACCGTGCAAACGTTACCTTTGGAACTACCTATTCCAGTACGGATTTGGTTTTTCCGGGAAATACAGAGAAAAAAAATCCTCCCAAATATAAAAAGCTCATAGAACGGTACTAGAAAAACAGTTGAAAAAAGCAATCTACTTCCCTAACTCTCCTTAGCCCTCGAATTTCGCTATTAAGTTCTTTTGAGGATTTGGTATTCACCCATGCCTTAAAACACAGATTTATTCCCTGTCATATTTTTATTTCAATCCGTAAACGATTCCAATTTAAAGGAATTCAAGAACACTAAAAAAATTGAATATTAAGAAAAAAGTTAATACCACACACAAATAATGTCAAGTTGTAAAAAAATATAAGTATTTCATTATATAAACATTAGGTTAAAAACAAGATTACTTAAGCAAAAGGAAACCATTTTATAACTTTCATTTTTTTTCTTTTAATGAAATTTGAAAAAGTATTCCACTTATTTGGATTGAACCGATAAAATGATGCGTTACGTGAATACCTATGGGATAATCAAAAAGAGATTAGGGCATCTTTTACTTTTATGCATTTCCATCTTTTTTCCCAGAGAAATCCTTGGTCAATTCATTCCCAAAAAAGACGGAGACTTCAGAATTGCTGTTCTTGCCTGTATTCGGCAGTTTGAACCCGTTCCCGCATTCGCTAGCTATGTAGAGAGCAATCCCGACCTATGCCTATGGATCGGGGACAATATTTATGCTGATGCCGAAAACGACCCCGCTTGGATACAGACTTGTTACGATTCCCTAGCGGCCAAACCCCATTTTCAAGCTCTGAGACAAGATTTTGATTTTATGGCTACCTGGGACGACCATGATTTTGGCTTTAATAATGCCGGTAAGGAATATCACCTTAAAAAAGAGAGCAAGGCTATCTTTCGAAAATTCTGGGGATTGGAAAACACGATTCCCAATAGTCAGGACGGCATATACTATGCCCGCAAATTCAAGTTGGGCGAAAAAACCCTCCAAATTATTATGTTGGACACGCGCTACAATAGAGATAGCCCGGGAACCAATAGCGATGTTCTTGGTATAAACCAATGGCAATGGCTAGAACAAGAGTTAAGGGAAGAAAGTGACCTTATCCTTATTGTTTCCGGTTTTCAAATTCTCCTAGATCGCCATTCCGGTTCCGAGACTTGGGATAAATTTCCCAAAGCCAAGCAACGCCTTTTTAACACAATTAGGGAGGCGAAGGCCGAAAACGTATTGTTTCTTACAGGCGACCAACACTATGGTGAGGTTTGTCGCCTCCGGAATACACTTGATTTTGACGCCGTAGAGCTCCAATTCGCCGGACTGAATCAAATTGAAGATCCAGAGTTCAATCCGCACCGAGTATCTCCCGCAATACGGTCGAAACACAGCATAGCTATTATAGACATACAGATGGAAACCTCCAAGGAGGATATTCCTCACCTCCTTTTTCAAATTGCCAACTCGGAAACCGGTCAAATAGAAGTCACCTACAGGGTCAATCTCAACGAGATTGCTTTGGGCATTGATTTCTCGGGCCCCACCCAATTTGCAAATAGCTCCCAAGTAACACTCAATCACCCCTACCCTAATCTTAACCTACATTATACCCTTGATGGTAGCGAGCCCACAGAAAGTTCACCCCTGTATTCCAGACCCATTTCCCTTGCATCTACGACTACCGTCAAGGCCAGACTTTACATGAAAGACAACAAAACCCGAAGCAAGGTGTTTACCCGATACTACGAAAAACTAATTCCCATTTCTCCAAAAATCCACAAAAAAAGAAATCTCTTAAAAAAGGGATTATTGTATGAATATTTTGAAGGGAATTTTGCCACATTGCCAGATTTTAATCTGCTAAAACCGGTTAAAAAAGGAAAAACATCGCAAATAAACTTAAAGGAAATTCCCCATAGAGACGATCATTTCGCCGTTAGATACACTGGCTTTATAACGCTTCAAGAAACCGGTGTATATCAATTTCACCTGACTTCCGACGATGGGTCAAAACTTTACGTGGCCAATCGACTCGTGGTGGACAATGACGGCTCACATAGTGTGAGAAGAAAAACAGGCCTCATTGCATTGGAAAAAGGGACACACCCCATTAAAATTGAGTATTTTGACGATTACCAAGGACAGTCGTTAAGCGCAGGATACCAAAAAGAAGACGGAAAAACAGCAACACTTTCGGCAGAAATGCTTTCCCATTAAAAACGTAACATCAAAAACAATCCTTTCAATTCTGGGCCATACGTTCCGTAAAGAAGTAAACAACCAGATATTCTACAGGGGATTTGGTTTTATTAAGGGGCACATGGGGCAACATTCCATCGAAGAAAAAGGAATCCCCCTCTTGGATAATAATGGTCTCATCGCCAATCTTGTATTCTATTTCACCCTGGAGTACATAAAGAAACTCGAAGGCATCCGTACACACCTTGGGCCTTTGATTATTGGGCTCCAAGCGTACATGGGATACCTGAAAAGCCAAATCTAGCAGCGTTTTGTCCAAAATAGACTTGTATTCAAACCCCTTAGCGCTCTCTTCTTTTACGTAGCCCACATAGGCCTCCTTCTTGATTAAAGTATGGACACTAAGATGGGTTGCCGCAGTAATCTCTTTAAAAAAATCCTCCGGAGTTACGGAAAGCACCTGCATTACATCCAATAATTTGGTCAAGGTAGGTACCACACGTCCATTCTCTATTTTGGAAAGTAGGGCATTGCTCATTCCCGAAGCTTCTGCCAAGTCCCCCAGCTTAATACCCTGTTTTTTACGCATTTCCCTAATCTTGGGGCCAATACGATGTATAGGGTATTTGTTTTCATGATTCATATCATATCAAAGTAATACATTTTAGGGTATTCAAACAAGATTATGATCGTTAAGGTATCTTAAAAAAATTTCCTTATATGAAATTTTATTTTGTTAAATAAACTGAAAAAGTGCTTGAGATTCCCATAAATCAATATAATAAATTAAAGGTTTAATAATAATAAATACATGAGATTTTCATGATAAGAAAATATATTTACATTTTAATCCTAGAAAACACTTTATGAAAAAAGCCAAAGCAGCTATTTTTACTGGATCGGGTATACCGATGTCCCTACAAGAAATTGACGTTCCCGAATTGGTAAAGGGACAAGTACTTGTTAGGAACCGTTACACCACTCTATGTCGCAGCGACTTAAATACCTTTTCCGGGAAAAGAACGGAAAAGACACCCACGATTTTGGGTCACGAAATCGTGGGAACCATCGCAAAATTGGCAGATGGTTCGCCCCAAACCGATACCGCTGGTAAGGAACTCCGAACAGACGATCGCATTACCTGGGCCATTTATAGCAGTAATCCTAAAAGCACATTGGCCAAAAGGGGAATTCCCCAGAAGGCCCCAGACTTATTCAAGTATGGCCATGAAGCCATCCGAGGCAATAAAACTCTTCACGGAGGATTGGCTCAATTTACCCTATTGCAGCCCAATACCCCCATTTTAAAACTAAATGATGACATTCCTGATTCTGTAGCAGCACTTATAAACTGCTCGGTCTCTACCGTAGCGGGCGCCCTTAGGTTGGCTGGACCTTTAGCAGGAAAAAATGTAGTGGTCTCCGGAGTAGGCATGTTGGGTTTAGTAGCTTGTGGTATGGCACAAACGGCCGGTGCCAAATCAGTAACAGCCATGGACATTAATGAACACAGGCTAAAAAAGGCGAAGGTATTTGGCGCCTCCCACTTTTTTAATCCCGGAGTAGATTCCGAAGAATCCCTGTTGAGAACGTTTGGCCGTCCAAACCCATTTGATGTTGTTTTGGAATTTAGTGGAGCTGCTTCGGCGATGGAAAATACGCTTAAACTTTTAAGTATTGGGGGGAGTGCTATTTGGGTAGGGGCTACTTTTCCACAACGCGATATCCAATTGGATGCCGAATATTTGATACGAAAACTTCTGACCATTAAAGGATTGCACAATTACAATCTGGAAGATTTCAAAACGGCCGTCGCTTTTGTTTCGGAACATCATAGCACCTATCCATTTTCCAGTCTTGTAGAACATTACGGAACCTTGGATAAGGTCAATGAAGCCTTTAAATACGGTATTGACAGTAACGCCTTTCGAGTAGGGATAGACCCAGCAAAATAATCACAAAAAAATAGCGAATGAAAAATGTAAAACTGGTGGTATTTGATCTTTCTGGGACCACCGTGGAGGACGACAATGCCGTTGCCAAAAGCCTTCACCAAGCGGCAGTTGAATATGGTTTAAACGTTCCTCTGGGCACCTTCCAAAAGACAATTGGCACCAATAAAATACATCTTTATCAATATCTTATCGCCCAAAGCAAAGGAGAAACGGTTGCCCTTGAGGATTTTGAAAAGTACGACTTTCCCCACCTCCTGAAAGAGGCTATGGCTTTGTTTAACAATTATTCCGTTATTATGTTGAACTACTATCACAGGCATGTTAAAGCCATGACCGGTGCGGAAAAGGTGTTCCAATGGTGCCATGAAAACGATATAAAAGTAGCCACGGATACCGGATTTCATAGTAACATTAACCTGGCTATCCTAAATGCCCTAAAATGGCGGCAAAAGGGGCTGGTAGATTTGAGCGTTGATGTTGAAATGGTTAATGAGGTAGGAAGGCCCGCCCCATACATGATCTTTTTTGCCATGCAACATTTGGGTATACAAAGTGTGCACGAAGTGATAAAAATAGGAGACACTCCAGCTGATCTATTGTCCGGCCAAAATGCCGGCTGCCTCGCCAACATTGGTGTACTTAGCGGTGCCAATGATCTGGAAACCCTTGAAAGATATCCGCATACCCATATTTTGAACAGTGTAGAAGCCCTCCCTCGGCTTATTGAGACTCTCTAAATGGAAGTTTAGGCATATTCTATGGGCAAACCAAAATCCCATCAACTTAGGACAACGCTGCTCTGCGCGTCCGGTGCCTTTATCACCTACTGCAGCATGTATGCCTTTAGAAAGCCCTTTACAGCAGCAACGTACGAAGGACTTTCCCTCTGGGGGGTAGATTACAAAATAGTGCTCATTACCACCCAAGTAATTGGTTATATGCTTTCCAAGTTCATTGGCATAAAGGTCGTTTCGGAGATGGGCCGGGACAAGAGGATATCGTATCTGTTGGGCCTAATAGGCCTTGCATGGGCAAGCCTGCTGCTGTTCGCTTGGGTACCCTACCCTTACAATTTTGCCCTACTATTTTTTAATGGCCTTCCGTTGGGTATGATCTGGGGTATTGTCTTTGCTTTTTTGGAGGGAAGGCGCAACACGGAACTGTTGGGAGCCGCCATGAGTTCCAGTTTTGTGTTGGCCTCGGGAACGGTAAAAGGTGTAGGCCGATTTTTGATAGATTCAGTTGGTATTCCGGAGTTTTGGATGCCCTTCGTGACCGGATTGCTATTTGTCCCTTCCTTGTTGTTCGGCATATATCTTTTGACCAAAATCCAACCTCCTTCTTTGGCGGATATTGCCCAGCGAACGGAGCGAATCCCTATGGACGCGCATCAGCGCAAGGCCTTCTTCCGGAAGTTCGGCCTGGGCATTGTACTTACCGTGATAATTTACATGGCCTTGACTATTTTTCGCGATGTACGGGACAACTTTGCCGTGGAGCTATGGATTCTACTGGGGTATGCCGATGTGCCTCAAATTCTAGCTTTGGCGGAAATTCCTATAGCCATTGGGGTTTTTACACTGACAGCGGCCATGATATTTATCAAAGACAACAAAAAGGCCTTCTACGTTAATCTGGGAATCATCGCCCTAGGCGGTTTCTTTCTTATGCTTACCACCTATCTTTTTCAAAACCATGGACTTTCCCCTATTCTATGGATGATCCTGGTAGGTTTTGCCATGTACCTATCCTACATTAGTTACCACACCATGCTGTTTGAACGCTGGATCGCCCTGTACAAGTATCGGAGCAATATCGGATTTTTAATGTACTTGGCAGATGCATTTGGCTATTTGGGTAGCGTAGGCATTCTTTTCTATAAAAATTTTGGGCAGCAAGAGGTGGATTGGCTTTCCTTTACCCAATCCATATCCTATATCTTTGGAATGGCCATAGTTATTCTTTCGATTTTGGCCATTTTCTATTTTCTCCGTTTGGAGAAAAGGCTTTTCTGAGCATCCTTAATGACCAGATAACACCAACATTCAAAAACCATTCCCCGGGATTTTTCCCTCTACTCCTTTAAAGAAAGCCTTGTAGTGTTTAAAATCGGCCTCCTTATCTTCCGTAGGTAAGATCGCTTTGGAAATCTTTACCTGTTTTCGCCCATAATCAAAAGCTACCAGGACAATTGGCACTTCTGCTTTTTTGGCAATGTAATAGAACCCCGTTTTCCATGCCATAACCTTTTTTCGGGTACCCTCTGGCGAAAGGGCCAACCTAAATACTTTTTGCTCTTGGAACAATTGCGCCACGGAAGCAACCGTATCGTTATTTTTACTTCGGTCCACGGGAGTGCCCCCCATCCACCTAAGGTACCATCCCCATGGGGGCTTAAAAAGGCTTTTCTTCCCAATAAAATGAATTTCCCGGTTAACCACCCTGCGTACCAATAATCCCAGGAAAAAATCCACCCAACTCGTATGAGGCACCACAATAACCACACATTTACCCAAATTGGGAAATGTGCCTATCAAACACCATCCCAAAATGGTAAAATAGATGAATTTTGCCAAGCTGTGCATAGAGACATGGTTTTAGGCCGGGAGCTCGCATAAATTTCCAATGGCTCATGCAATACCCTGGATGCTTCGTGTGAAAATTACGATTATATCTTTTGGTATATCGCCTTAAGCTTTTCTGGCGTGGCCACACTGCGCCAACCCTTTCCAAGTGCATTCTCCCAAAGGGGCGCCATACTCAAGGAAATTCGGATCATGTTATCCAGTTCACAATCCGTTAAATTGGCACAGATACCATAGGGCAGTTTTATATTGTGCCTTTGCCTCATGCGTTCAAAAAGGGCTACCCCCTCCGGATAAAACTCGCCAAGGTGTTGGAATACCAAACAATTGCCTATACCATGCCGTATTCCAAGCATATAGGAAAGTCCGTAGCTCATGGCGTGGGCCACCCCTACCTGGGAATAGGCAATACTCATGCCTCCATGCCAAGAAGCCATCATGAGTTTAGATCGGGATTCCGCCGGTAAAAGGTCCCCGAGATATACCTCAAGGCAAAGTTCTTTGGCCTTTTCCCCATAACTCTGACTGAAGGTGTTCAGATAAGTACCCTTCAATGATTCAATGCAATGGATAAAACAATCCATTCCAGTATAAAACCACTGATCTTTGGGCACACCTTCACTAAGGTCCGGATCTAGGATAACTTGGTCAAAAATAGTAAAGTCCGAATTGATACCCAGCTTTTTATCCGGGCCTAAAAGCACCGTAGTCCTAGAAACCTCCGCTCCAGTACCGCTAATAGTAGGGACGCCTACATGGTATACGGAAGGTTTTGGGACCAAGTCCCATCCTTGATAGCTGGATGAACTCCCGGAATTGTTCAGTAAAATGGCAACGGCCTTGGCCAAATCCAAAAGGGTACCACCACCTATGCCCACTATTCCTGAGGGCAATTCATCAAATTCCTTCCGTATTTTGGCCACTAAAGCATCTACCTGTACTGTTTTTGGTTCCTCGTCCGATGAGATAAAAATCAATTGATCGTTAAAAATCAGGGGAATCCGCTCGGCCAAGGGACTATTATCAAAGACATCGTCTACCAAAAAAATGAAGGGAGCCTCGGAATGCCGTCGTTTTCGCATCAATATTTCAGGTAATTGGTCAAAACTGCCTTCCCCGAACATGACGCGCGGTACCATAGGGAAATTTCGGTATCCCTTGGTAACCTCTACCCGTTCATTCTTTAAATCGATATCTTTCTTTATATCCATAGGTAAGCTACAGGTACTTCAATATATCTTTTACACTGCTCACAGTGAGATATTTATGATCCATATTATTTACCGAGACCTTTTCATGCTGCCATGTGGTATGAAAGGGAACATGAATAGCCTTTGCCCCAATGTTGATGATTGGAAGCACGTCCGATTTAAGGGAGTTGCCTACCATAAGAAATTCGGCTACTTCTATTTTTAAATGGTTCAGCAAATTTAGGTAGTTTTCTTCCTTTTTATCGCTCAACACCTCAACATGGTGAAAATAACTTGACAGACTGGAGCGTTCCAATTTACGTTCCTGATCTAAAAGATCACCCTTGGTGAGCACTATTAGTCTATACTTTTTTGCCAACTTACCCAATACTTCCTTGATCCCATCCAACAGTTCCACCGGATGGAGGATCATCTCCTTACCGAGATTCAATATTTCGGTTATCGTTGCCTGGGAAACCTTGTTATTTGAAATTTCCAGGGCAGATTCGATCATGGACAACATAAATCCTTTTATTCCATAACCGTAAAGCTCCAAATTCCGCATTTCCATTTTAAACAGCTCCTGGTCGATGGTATTCTTAGTTTCGTATTGTTCTAGAAGGTCAGCGAACTTTTCCTCAGTTTCCCTAAAATAGGTCTCGTTCACCCAGAGGGTATCATCCGCATCAAAACCAATAACCTTGATGTTACCGTAATCTATTTCCATGCTTTTTTTGCACGCTTTAGGTCTTCCGGCGTATCTATCTCTATACCGCTGACCTTGGTTTCTACCATCTTTATTCTTTTACCGTATTCCAGATACCGGATCGCTTCTATTTTTTCGGAGGCCTCTAGGGCCAACATGGGCAAACGCTGAAAATCCATTAACGCCCTTTTCCGGAAGGCATAGATTCCCTTGTGCTTATAATAAGGACTATCCACATCAGTTGCCCTTGGATATGGAATGGGCGACCTTGAAAAATAAAGTGCGAAGTTCCGGTTATCCACAATGACCTTCACGGTATTCGGGTTATTTATTTCGTCTTCATCGGTAATCCGTACCATCAAGGACGCCAAATCGATTTCCTTTTCAGAATCCAGATAAAACACCTCCAAAACCTGTGCCAGACTCTCCCGGTCTATAAAGGGTTCATCTCCTTGTACGTTAACAATAATGTCCACCTCCATATCCTGTACGGCCTCCGCAATGCGATCACTACCGCAATCATGTTCCTTATGACTCATAATGGCCGATCCTCCGGTATTCTTTACCGTATCGAAAATAGCCTGGTTATCGGTCACTACATATACCGCATCAAAGAGTTTGGTATTCACGGTAGCTTCATAGGTTCTCAGAATTACGGGTTTTCCGGACAGATCCTGCATCAATTTAGCAGGAAATCTAGATGCCGCATAACGCGCCGGAATCATGGCAATAGTCTTCACGCTGACAAGGGATTAAGGAACATTTGTATACACAAGGTCTTTACAGGCTAGGTTTTGATCTTGGCCTTAGTTTTCGATATATCCTGAAAATAATGATCAAAATAATAATGACCAATACCGCCGCGAGAATGGGTGCAAAAATCGATGCAGTACTCACCGCCACAGCTGTTCCGGTCTCCACCGTGGAGATGACAGGGTTCGCCAGTCCTCCGGTAGATGTCGAGGAAGCCAAACGTCCGGTCGCTCCCGCACCTTTTATGGCGGTAGCCGTGCCACCCCCGGCTATTATGGCCAGAGACCAGGTAACCACAGGATCCAGATTCGCAACCGTAGAAACCATTACGGCCGTACCCGCAATGGCCGCCAAGGGTATGGCCAAAGTATCCAAGAGATTGTCCACCCAAGGTATAAAATAGCCGAAAATTTCCACAACGGTGGCTACCCCTAGGGTAATAAGGGCGGTAGTGCTTCCGATCCATTGCCAATTTTCATTTAGCTCCCAAACATTAAAATAGGCGGCGAGACTAAGGGCAAAAAGGGGTAAAAACACCCGAAAACCCACGGAGGCGGCAAGTCCAATTCCCAAGAAAAGGCTAAGTATGGTTTCCGAGTTCATAAAAATACTTTTGGAATCTGTTGGCTTTGTTTAACCTTACGAAATTAACTTATTCACCGTCAAGAAAAAAATCGCTGGAAAAGCCGATGAGATATAACTTTTTTTTCGCCCTTGTAATTGCGGTATACAGCCAACGAAGATATTCCATGCCAACACCATCCGGAAGGTAAGGCTGCTCCACAAAAACGGTGTCCCATTGTCCACCTTGGGATTTATGGCAGGTCATGGCATAGGAAAACTTTACCTGAAGCGCATTAAAGTAGCGATTGTTCTTTACGGCGGTGAACCTTTTGTAGCTTGATTTTTCATCTGCATAATCCTGCATTACCGCTCTATATAGGCGATTCCCATCATCATAGGAAAGTGAAGGCGTGGGTGCCCTTATGGTATCCAAAAGGAGTACCGTCTCAAAGGGATTTTGTCCAGGATAATCTACCATTCTAACCTTTACCTCGGCAAATGAAAACCCATAAAGGACTTTTATGGCAAAGATTTCCAGAACTTCTATGATATCCCCGTTGGCAATAAACCCAGCTTTGGAATTAGGTTCCAACCAGAAATAACTGTTTCTTACCACCATCATATAATCTCCCGATGCGATTTCATTTTCCAAAAAAAGAATCCTGCTTCTGATATTGTTATTGTACATATTGGCCCTTTTGTTGGAACGTACAATAAAAGCCGTTTCTTCCATACCGTTTTGGGAATAGGAGATGTCCAAAGCTTCTTGGATTTCATAACCATCAATTAGCCTTACGATATCTTTGTAGGGCGAAATGTTAAACTGAAAGGCATCAAAAAAACGCTCACTTAACTGATGTCTAAGTAATGTGGCATTGGCCAAGATACCTGAATCCTCTTCCTGACGGACTACTTCCTGCAGTTCTACTTGGATTACTTCCTTGTTATAGTTCAAAGCCAGTTTTCTTCCATTCAGAGCCGGGCTTAAATGCAACCGCACGGGAGGCAGTTGCGCAGTGTCCCCTACTAGAATCAATTTACAATTATGGCCGGAGTCTACGTAGCTCAGCAAATCGTCCAGCAGCGAACCATTTTCAAAAACCTGGGAATCCGTAGGTGCATCTGGGATCATGGAGGCCTCGTCTACGATAAAAACAGTATTCCGATGTTTGTTGGGGGCCAAAATAAATTGTATACCTTCTTCTTGTTTTCTTTTGGGAAGATAAATTTTTCGATGAACGGTAAATGCAGTGGCCATGGAATAATTGGCCATCACTTTGGCGGCCCTACCTGTAGGGGCCATCAGTACATATTTCATGGAAATCCTCCATAAACTGTCTACTAGAGTACTGATCAGGGTAGTCTTTCCTGTTCCGGCATAACCCATTAACAGGAATACCCCATTGTTTTTAGCAGCTAAAAGAAAGCTGGCCAATTTTTGAAGAGCCAACTCCTGGTCCAAAGTAGGCCGGTGTGGAAATTGGTTTCCAAGGGTTTTAAAAAAAACAGTGGTCTTGTTACGGTGCATAACCAGTCAAAGATAAACAGGATTTCTTCAAATACATTTTGGGCAAAACCAAATTACTGGGATGCCCGGAATCCCGATTCCTGCCCGTTATGATTTGGCAACTATTTTAGGCTTATTGGATATTGTCAGCTATCATGGTGTATATGTGGGTATTCCTTAAATTGGGCTTGCTTCATTGCGGAAGCCAACTTTTTACGGTCAAATACAATATATTGATTATCAATTGGCCCATATGAGGTTTTATGCTTTGTATTCAAAAGTTGCGAGGTTTAGGAGGTTATACCTTTCTCCAGACAGTATTGATTCCTACCCAAACCGGCCCACTTTCCGTTTGATTCATTAGGAACAAAAGGGTAAGAGCAAAGGCGGTTTTACCTCGGTTTACCGGGTAAAATCCCGGAAGAAAAATTAGGCGGTTTGCAAAAAAATTGTAGATTTGTGATAACCGCTAAATATAAAAAACACTAAAGAATGAAGACCATAATTCAAATTGTACTTTGGATCGTATGTGTAGGGCTGGCCTATCTTATCTATAAGTCCGTAACCGGGCCGATCGAGTTCAACAAGGTGAAGCAAGAACGTTTTGCCAAGGTAGTTTCCTCACTTAAGGACATCCGTAATTCACAAGAGGCCTACAAAACGGTGAATGGAAGATATGCGAAGGACTTCAATTCCCTTATTAAGTTTGTGGATACCGGAAAATATGTAATTACCCAGCAAAGGGATTCTTCATATATGGAGTATGACAAGGTATATCAAATCGATTTGTTAAAGGAAGTAAAGATTATTGACACTTTAGGTTTCGTTTCTGTTCGGGATTCCCTTTTTAAAAAGGACGATAGGTTCAAGAGCATGATGAACATCCCTGGAGCTCCGGGGGGCGAGAAGTTTGAAATGAAAGCCGACATTATAGAAAAAAGTGGTTATAGGGCTCCTGTCTTTGAGGTCAAAGCAGAAAAGACGACAGTGCTGCATGATCAACCGAAGAGTTTGTTGGCCAAGGAAATCGCGGAGATAGGTGTGGATGAAGTAAATGGCGATGTCATCAAAGTAGGCTCCTTGGAGGAAGTGAGCACTAGTGGCAATTGGCCTCCTATTTATGATAAAAAAGGTGAGAACTAATAACGAAGACCTTTCTGAGGATTTTTTAAAATTGTCCATTCAAGTAAGTTTGAATGGACTTTCTTTTTGTATTCTGGATACCATACGGCACAAAGTGCTGTTATCCGATAAGCGTGTTTTTGAGGGCACCCTTTCCCATTATGGGATGCTTAAAGAGCTCAAGGCACTTTTTGACAAGCATTCATTTACAAAGAAAAGGTTTTCCGAAATTGTTGTCATCCATCAAAACCCATTGTTCGGGTTGGTTCCCGGACCCTTGTTCAATCCGAAAGAGTTACCCAATTATTTGAAGTTCAACGCCAAACTATTGGCAAGTGACCATTTGGATTATGATGAAATAACAAGTCATGATATCGTAAATGTTTACGTGCCATTTGTAAACGTGAACAACTATATTTTCGATGTTTTTGGGGAATTTGTTTTTAAACACATGGGCTCCATATTGATCTCATCTTTGTTGAATAGCCATAATAGCGAAAAAAAACCGGTTTGCTATGTACATGTTGCGGACAATACGGTGGATATGGTTATACTACAACAGAAAAAGCTGCTGCTCTATAACTGCTTTTCATTTACCACAAAGGAAGATTTTTTG
>JBCBSN010000017.1:0-35186 GCA_039819225.1 Bacteroidota bacterium
GATATGGATTTTTGTCCATATCGCCCGGGACATCTCTTTAAAATGCACGAACGATGTTCCCATTGTGGTCTGAAATATAAGATGGAACCTTCTTTTTTTTATGGGGCCATGTATGTAAGTTATGCCGTTGGTGTGGCCTTTGCCGTAGCCGCCTTTGTCATCTCCTTTCTTTTTATCGGTGCTTCCTTGTTCTACACCTTTATGGCCATTGTGGGTACCTTGGTGGTCTTTATGCCCGTAATTATCCGTTTGTCCCGAAATATTTGGATCAACTTTTTTGTAAAGTATGATGCAAAGGCTACTAGAGCCCATTCATAGCATATTTTCTTGCAAACCGCATAACATCCATCTCTGCCAACAAAGGAGTATTTTTTTCAATATGGCCATACAACTGTTGCGCCGCAAAAGGTGCGATCATCACACCTCTAGACCCTAATCCATTAAGGATAAACACATTGGGATATTTGGGGTGAGGTCCTACCAAAGGCCTTCTGTCCGTAACGGTAGGACGTACCCCGGCCACATGTTCCAATACTTTATAGTCACATTTAACAAAAGTGTCGAGTTTTTGGAGTAGTTCTTCCTTCGCTTCCATGGTAGGTGTGTTGGACTTGTCCTTCCATGTATACGTAGCCCCGATACGATAACGGTCTTCCCCCAATGGGATAATGAATACGGACGATTTAATGACATTTTTTTCCTTTAGTCCGGGCGCTCTTATCGTAAGCAATTCGCCCTTGGTACCGTTTAGGGGAAGATAGTTGAAAAAAGGGTTCTTCTTTAGTCCAAAACCCTCGGCAAAAATAATCCGTTGTGCCTTTATCCCTTTATAGACAATAGCGTCTCCCGAAATTTTAAGAACCTTATGGTCAAAGGTATCCTGTAACAGAAGATCTTTATCCGTCAAATATCGCTTGTAATGATCGATCAAGGTAGCGGTGGCTATCCTACCGGTGTACAGGACCTCCCCGTAGCCCATAGGTGCATGGATTTCCGGATTTTGGTTATCCTGTAATCTTGTGGAAAGAAAATGGTCCAGACCGGGGCTGTCCGCTGCCTCAAACCATAAATTTTGCTCTTCTACGGAAGCAAATCGCCTTAAAACGGGAATTTTATGATCCAGGGGTATGCCCAATTTTTTCTCAAGTCCTTTGTAGAAAGGCATTGCCACCTGCAATTGTTGCCTCGCCTTCCATGCCAGGGTAAAGCGTTTTAGGATAACTGGATTATACAGTCCGCCTGCCACCCTGGAAGAAACCTGGGAATCGTCATTAATAACATGATAGGTTTTATTGTGCCGTTCCAACAGCGCGGCAAAGGATATTCCCGCCAGCCCCAGGCCCACGATCAAATAGTCCAACATGGGGTAAAGGTAATAAACTGGCGTTGGAGTTTGGGGTTTCAGGTTTAAGGTTCAAGGTATAAAGTGGAGGAGTTTATATGTTTAGGGGTTTAGAAGTGGGTTATTAGCTAGTCTATAGTAGACCGTGGGCAGTGGCAGTAAGCAGTTGGGCCGCTGTAAATCCAAACTCCCCAACCCATGATAGCATTCTCAAATTTTCAAATGGATTCATTGCTTCATTGGTTCATTTGCCATATTCCGTCATCGGTCTTCTGGGCTTAATTGAGTTTAGAAGTTCATGAGTTTAGGAGTTAAAGGGGAAAGAATTAAAAAGTAAAAGGTGAACCTATATCGGAGACGTACATACAACCTCTCAAGTCTCATGTCTCCCGTCTAATATCTAACCTCTAGCATCTAGCAAAAAAACGCCCCGTAAAAACGGAGCGTCGTACTTTTGAATTGGAATATTATGTCGGGCGGGATGCCGTCCTTGGACAAAAATTCGTCCCGTTTTCGACTTCGATACACCGCAAACGGCGTTCAAAGTCGGGCTTCACTAATACGCCCACATATCCTGTTCGCGATCTCGGATCACTTCCTTTATCCTCTTGGCCTCTAGCAGTTGAAAGAGCGCGTTGTCCGCAATGTAATCGTTCACCCTACGGTCCCCGTGTACATTGTCCTCTCTATAGATGACGCCGTTAAACCTTCTCGCGTTCAGCAACATATCAAAGGAAATGGGCTGGGCGGAATTTCTTTGGTTAAATACCTTGGCATCGTGCAAGATATTACGTGAGCTGGGATACCAGACCCAAAACAGTTCGACCTTTGCATCCGCGGGATCCATGGATTCATCATCTATGAAGTTTACGTCCGGGGCAACCGGAGCTATGCCCAGCAAACGGTATTTTAGTTCACCCTGTCTCTTGTCAAAATACCACATTCCTTTGATACGGTATTCCTCGATATCCGCGGCGGTCAAGTCTCGGCGTATCACAAATTCCGGGGAGAGTTCCTCACCGGCGTTCAATTGCTCATATCCGTAGTCCGTGGTATCCACACTTTGTAAGGTGGCCCTAAGGTCTTCAAACTTTCTTTTTTCCGTAAAATAGGAATCCACATATACATCCTCCAGTTTCCCGTTTTTAATGTTCTTCATCAGAACATCATAAAGCGATCTTCTATCGGAACCGATATCTATGGTATCCGTGGGATAGTACAAAGGAAAATTGACGCGTTCATCCAGATCAATTACTTCCCAAACAGTCTTGGACCAGAGGATATCCCTATCGTCCACATAACCGTATTCCAGGGGGGCGTCATTGTCCATGGCTTTTTGCGCCTCCGTCTTCTTACCGATTTCCTCCGGTTTCTTGGCGTTCAGGATATTGGCCTGGGCCATAAGGGATACTGGGAGTGCGGCAAAGGCACCGATCAATAAAGCGTTTTTCCAATTCATTTTCTTACTTTTAAAAGTACCAGGCGCCAGCCAAAGGCGGGCACCTGGCTATGCTATTCGTATTAGTTTGTAATCTCCACGATTACCGGAGATACTTTCTTTAATTTGTAGCTCTTGTTGTTGGTGATGTAAGCGTTGATATCGAATATCTGAACGGCATCGCCCCTTTTGGCCCTTTTTAAGGCAGACTTGGCCCTGGAATCCAATCGGCTTCCTTTTACGGCAACGGTAGGCTGTCCGGGCACCTTGAACTTAAAGCCGCTTACGGCAAGGTTAAGGTCGAAGTCAAAATCTTCCAACATGGCGCTTATCGAAGCTATCTCCAAGTTTTTCCTAGGAAGTTTTACACTCCCTGTCTGTTTGCTCACGGAACCGGAAGGTCTTGGAATATCCTTGATCCTGAACTCTGCCGGAGTGGATATCCTTTGCCCGTCCGGCAATACACCGGAGGCTACGATCTTAACGGTCCTTCCCGTTCCAGGATTCATAACGTACTTGCTGCCATTTACTTTCTTAAGTCCCGGAGCAGAGGCCGTAACTTTATTATTGGGAATTCCGGGAATAGATATGGACATTGGGTTGGCCACACCACGGTATACCACGTTCATCTTGTCCGCAGCGATCAAGGCGGCATTTGGCTTGCTTATAACGGCAAAACTATTTTCGACTTTTACGGGTATTTCCTCGCCATCCTGCATAAAGAAAAGTTCTCCTTTAATGGTATGGTCTCCGGGGTTTCCAGTACCGATCAACATTTTTACCCCGCCAGCCTCAAGCTTGTAGTCCTTGCCTTCGGAAAGCTTTCGCCCGTCCAAGGTAAGATCTGCCTTGACCGGAGTGGATGAATTATCGGTCTTACTAATGATAATCTTACCATCATATTTCTCCCCGCTATAAAAAGCGGATTTTGAGGCAAGTAGGGAAGTGGCGAAATTCTTTAAGGATACCTGACTGGTTAACTCTCCCTGTAGCATGGATTTCAAAGCATCTTCTTCAGTTGCCTTAATATCCGCTTGTAGGGCCGTAAGCTTGGTCAAGGAAGCGATCAATGGAAAACCTTCATAATGATAGTTGATCCAATCTTGCTTGCTCCCGTCCCTTTTTTCGACCTTTCCTTTTTCGTCCCCAGTCTGGAAACGGGTCTTTACGGCAGCCTTTACATCTGTCATCTTTTCCGGAAGAATGGCCACTACCTGTGTACGATAATCGTTGATCCGTTTTAGGAACTCCTTACCTTCTTTGGCAAGGTTATCACCCTGAAAGAACTTTTGGTCCAAATAATCGGACTTGTCCATGACCGTATAATCCTTGGGATCCTCTACATCCTTGGTCATTTCTTTCTTCAAGTTCTCCAGATAGTCATAATACTCTTGGGACAACGTTTTTATTTTCTGGGCATCCTGGTATAGCGTCCCATACTTTTGGGAGTCTTCAGACGCTTTGGTTTCCAGACCTTCCAAGAAAGCTACGTTGTTTTCCGTGGTCTTTATATTGGAAGCTTCCAGCTTTTCGTTCATAAGACCGAACGCCGCAAGTACTTCCTTGCTCATGTTCAATGCCAACATCGCGATGAAGATCAAGTACATAAGATTGATCATCTTCTGACGTGGTGTTTGTTTACCTCCTGCCATGTTTTCTAAATGGATTTAATTTGTTGATCTTGATTTGGGTTCAGGGAATTCAATCCACTTAGTTGCGATTCATTGCGCTCAACATGCCACCATAGACTCCGTTCAAAGAGGATAGGTTGGTAGCCAAGGATTCCATTTGATCTTTTAGGGCACTTGCATTCTGAACTACTTCTTCGTTTACAGAAGCTTGCCTACTGGCACTTTCCAATTGTACTTTGTACAAACTGTTCAAAGATTCCATTTGGGCCGCGGCCTGTACCATTTCATCAGAATATTTTTTGGTAGATTCCATGGCGTCCACTGTAGGGGCAATACCTTTGGCGGCACCTTCAAAGTTTCGGATACCTTCTCCCAAACTCTCCATAAGACCAACGTCCACACCGGCCTCCTGTAAAAGGTCGTCCAATTTTTTGGACAATGAAGTCTCGGCTTCCTTGATTTCGGCCTCCTCATTGGCTTTTAGCTCAGTTGCGCCACCTGCCAATTCCGGGTATACTAAAGACCAGTCGTACTCGTCGTCTACGGGTTCAAAAGCACTGATCGCGAAAATAAGGGCTTCCGTGATAAGGCCTATCGCAAGTAGAAGACCTCCGTTCAGGAAACCAATTTCCCAGTGAAGGATTTTAAATAATGCACCTATAATTACTACGGATGCGCCAAGGCCATAGGCCATGTTAAATAATTTCTTTGTTGATTTTGACTGTGCCATAATTAAAATTTAAGTTTACTGTTAAAATAAGTATTTGGTTCGAATTTAAGGGTTTATCCTACCGATGGCAACCGGAAGGTAAACTGGGTTGTATTTAAGATTACTTTTCTTCTGTTTACTGGGTTGAATCCTCCTCGCCCATATAGTCCTGTACGGTCCTAAAACCGATATAGCTCCGGGCAGAATCCTTGTACTCATAGTCCCGTGTACTTACCTGAAGGAAATAGGCCACATCCTTCCAAGATCCGCCGCGGATCACCTTTCTTGCATTTTGGCCATCCCCTCCATTGGGATTCATGGTAGACACAAAATCATAGGATGCGGGATCATAGCTAGAGTTGGTCCATTCAGAGACGTTCCCGGCCATATTGTACAGGTTAAAGTCATTGGGCTCATAGGATTTGGCCTCCACGGTATAGAGTGCGGCATCCGCGGCATAGTCCCCACGCTGTGGCTTAAAGTTGGCCATAAAACATCCTGTATCGCTTATTACATAAGGGCCTCCCCAAGGATAGGTGCCGCCCTCGATACCGCCCCTTGCGGCATATTCCCATTCTGCCTCGGTGGGCAGTCTAAATTTGTTCACAAACTGTTTGCCGCGACTTTTCTGGTCATCGTTCTTAAGCTTGGTCCTCCAATTACAAAAGGCTTTGGCCTGTTTCCAGGACACCCCTACCACGGGATAATCACTATAGGCATCATGCCAAAAATAGTCGTTATGCATGGGCTCGTTGTAGGAGTACTCAAAGTCCCTTATCCAAACGGTAGTATCCGGATAGATCTCCAATTCTTCCTGACGGATAAAATCCTTTCTACTTCCTTTTCCTTTTTTGGCTGCCCGTGCGGCCGCTTGGATGTCCATCCAACTGTACTTGTACTTCAATTTGGTAACATCAATGCTACGTTGCCCGTTATAGGATTCCTCTTCCGGAATATAAAGGGAGTCCATAATCTCGGTATAATACTCGTCCGGATATTCGGAAACGTCCCAAATAAGATCCTCGTCCTTGTTCAGGGCCCGGCCTTCATAACCGGTCTCCCCCATTCCGGAGTAATTGTCCAACATATATTTATCGTAGACCGAGGCCTTGGTGGTATCCGCATCCTTAAAGGCATAATCGCCGATGCCCCCGTCCTCCGGGCTTAATTGTAGCTCGTCTGCAAGAATGGCAAGTTTTGTACGGGTAATGGAATCCTTTACCCACTCCACAAACTGACGGTATTCGCTATTCGTAATTTCCGTATCGTCCATATAAAAGGAACGTACGGTAACTGTCTTGGTAGGGGCATTGAGCACCTTGGCCATGTCCTCCTCGGACTTACCCATAATGAAAGACCCCCTGGGAATCAATTCCATTCCATAAGGCTTTTCGGGATACCACTTCTTTCCTTTGTGGCCAACGAGTTCTCCCTTAGTCTTGGACCCGCAACCGGCGAGCAAAAAAACAGACGTTATGGATACTAACAGTAGCTTCTTCATACTATAGGTTAAATTTCGATTTCGGTAATAAACTGCAAAACAAACATTTCGTACTACACACTAAAACTACGTTTTGAGTAAATTATTGTATCAAAAGTGATTATCCGATAAAAAACTTCTGATCAGTTAAAGCCCTTCTTATAGGCCTTAAACCACCGTTCCGGAATGATCTGATCGCAGGCGTCCAAATAGTCCTTTTCAGTGCAGGGTAATAACGCCGATGATACCTTTTTAGTATGTGAGGTTAAAAGAGATGGGACCTCTACCCACCATCTTTCGGTAAGATGGCTTTTAAAGAAGACCAACTGTTCCGTTTCCGTAGGTACGTTATACTTGGTAAAGTCATCCTTTTTGGTATAAGGCGATTCCCGGACCCTAAAGTTATAGCCCTCTATAAAGTACCATATGATTTGTGCCATAAGTTGATCGGACTGTACGCCATTGTCCATTTCATATATCCCGAATAGGCGCACGGCATTACTGATACCGGCATACCTGGCCAGGGTACAGATTTCCCTTCCATCAAAACCATTGGGGGTAAAACTATCCGAGTGGCCCACTTCCGCCGCTTTGATACAACGGGCGTCCATACTAACGATGTGGGCATTCCGCAATACCGGTTCCGCCAGGGCCATATCCTGGATGAGTTCCCCAAGGCGATGGCCATCAAAAAAAAGGCGTTCCATAAGGTCCAGCTCTTCCTGGGCATTAAAATAGCTCTGGTACCCCAGATTGGAAAAGTTAAAAAGATTATTGGGCTTGTCCGTAATAATCTTGCTCATATAGGATTTGGAGGAGATGAGTTCGTCCTCCATTCCAAAATCAAAACGGCTGTCCACCGTCACCAGGTTCACCATATCCTTTATACCATCAAAGGCGCGGTATGCCGGATAGGTAATATCCTGGGTAGCACCTATAATAATAGGTATGATATTTTCCTCTAAAAGGCCCGCTGCGATTTCCTTTACCACAAAATAGGTGTCCTCTACAGTTTCACCCTCCTCTATATCCCCAAGATCTATTAGGGTAGACTCCCAGTTGCCCATCATTAATTTGTACAATTGGAGCCTAATGGCATTGACATCGAGGTTGGCTTTCCTTTTCTCAAAGGCATTCCGGGATTCCAGAACTCCAAAAATGGCCATTGAGGCATTGGCCAGTACGGGAAGTCCTTTTCGTTCCGTATGTTTATGGATGGCATTGCCCAAGGCCTGGGCCGGAAGCAGTTCGCAATAGGCCAAGACCCGCTCCGCTACGGGAATTAAAAAATCATATGCCATAAAAATGGGTTATCGGGTTATCGGGGTATAAAGTTATTCGGAAAGTGATTACAGAACAATAGCCACTACAAAATCCATATAAGGAAAACCGTTTTTGCCAAGCTGATCCATAGACGAACAAAGTCCAAGACGGGAAACAAGTGGCATAGCCCGGGCTATAAAAAGATTCTGGACCGGTGGTTAACTGTAGTCCGTAAAAGTAATCTATGATCGGTATTGTTTATTCAGGAACGGACCTACTTTTTGGCTTTGGTCCTTTTTTTCTTCGGTTCTTTTTTTGCCAGAAGTTCCTGGGCTTCCGTAAGACTTACCTTGGAGGCATCAACGGTCTTGGCCAGTTCCACCTTGGTGCGTCCCTTAATGATATTGTGCCTACCCCACCTGGCCTTCTCTATCCGGATACCTTCTTCCGGCCATTCCTGCACCAGTTTTTCGATCTCCTTTTGTTTTTTGGCCTCGATCAATTCTTCGATATCCTGTTGGGACAAATGGTCAAAATCATACTTCTTGTTCACGTTGATGAACATCCCGTCCCATTTGATAAAGGGACCAAACCGCCCCCTGCCCTTGGTAACCTCCTTCCCTTCGTAAGAGGCAATGGGGGCATCGGCTTTTTCCTTTTCGTCAATAAGTTGTTTGGCCCTATCCAAATCCACGTCAAAGGCACTTTCCCCTTTCTCCAGGGACACGAATTTTTTTCCAAAACGAACATATGGGCCATAGCGCCCTACATTGGCCTCTACCTCTTCGCCCTTATACACCCCTAATTTCCTGGGGAGCGTAAATAGCTCCATGGCTTCCTCATAGGTAATGGTATTTAATGACTGATCCGGCAATAGGCTGGCGAACAAAGGTTTTTCCTCCTCCTCGGCCTTCCCGATCTGCACCATGGGGCCAAATCTTCCCAAACGAACGGCCACCTGCCGGCCCGTCTTGGGATCCGTCCCAAGGACGCGTTCCCCGCTGGCACGGTCCGCATTCTCCTCCACATGTTCCACATTGGGTTTAAAGTCCTTATAAAAATCCTTCATCACCTTTTGCCAGTCTTCCTCCCCTTCGGCTATCTCGTCAAAATCTTCCTCGACCTTTGCCGTAAAATTGTAGTCCAGAATATTCGCAAAATGGCTCACCAGAAAATCGTTTACGATCATTCCAATATCCGTAGGCACCAATTTCCCCTTATCCGAACCGATGGTTTCCGAGAGATCCTTTTCCTTTATGGTTCCTGAGACCAGCACCAATTGTCTGTATTTTCGTTCCGTTCCCTCTACGGTCCCTTTTTCCACATAACCCCTATTTTGAATAGTGGAGATGGTAGGCGCGTAAGTAGACGGTCTTCCGATGCCCAGCTCTTCCAGTTTTTTGACCAGTGAGGCTTCGGTATAGCGATAGGGCGGCCTGGTAAATCGTTCGGTAGCGGTGATGTTGGTGTTTTCCAGGGCATTCCCTACTTTCATTGCGGGAAGCATTCCCTCCTGCTCCTCGGCCTTATCCTCGTCATCCAATCCTTCCAAATATACTTTTAGGAATCCATCGAATTGTATGACCTCTCCATTAGCAGAGAATTCATCGGTATGCGTACTGGCCTTTATCTTCACATTGGTACGTTCCAATTGGGCATCGCTCATTTGTGAGGCTATCGTACGCTTCCAGATGAGTTCGTACAACTTGGCTTGATCACGTTCCAAGGAAGGGCCCTGGTTTCTCATGTCCGTTGGGCGAATGGCCTCATGAGCCTCTTGGGCACCCTTGGATTTCCCTTTGTAGTTCCTTACCTGACTATAGCTATCCCCGTAATTCTCAAGGATGGCCTCCTTGGCCGCATTAAGGGCTTCTGTGGAAAGGTTTACACTATCTGTTCTCATGTAGGTAATGAGCCCTGCCTCATACAGACGTTGGGCTACCTGCATGGTCCTGCCCACCGAAAAGTACAACTTCCGTGAAGCTTCCTGTTGCAGGGTAGAGGTTGTAAATGGGGCCGATGGGGATTTTTTAGCAGGTTTTTTATCCAGATGCGCCACTGAGAAATCCGCCGCACCATTCTTTTCCAAAAATGCGCGTGCCTCTTTTTCAGAGGGAAACGTCCTGTTAAGTTTGGCCAGAAAAACAGCACCTGCCTCCGTAGCAAATTGGGCGGCTACCCTAAAGGAGGCTACGGGGTCAAAGACCTCAATATCCCTTTCGCGTTCCACGATCAAACGCACGGCAACCGATTGCACCCGTCCCGCGGAAAGCCCCGGTTTTATTTTTTTCCAAAGTACGGGAGAAAGTTCATAGCCTACCAGGCGATCCAATATACGCCGGGCCTGTTGTGCATTGACCAAATCGTAATTAATCTCACGTGGATTGTCTATGGCCTTTTGAATGGCAGACTTGGTAATGGAGTTAAAAACAATTCGTTTGGTCTTGGCCCTATCTAAACCAAGGGTCTCCGAAAGATGCCAGGAAATGGCCTCACCTTCCCGGTCTTCATCGCTGGCGAGCCAAATGGTATCTGCTTTTTTAGCCAGTTCCTTCAGCTTTTTCACCAAGGCTTTCTTGTCCGAATCAACAATATACTTGGGTTCAAAATTGTTATCTACGTCAACACCAAGTTCTTTAGAGGGCAAATCTGCTATATGACCAAAACTGGAGGTTACCGTATAATCCTTACCCAAAAATTTCTCAATCGTCTTTGCCTTTGCGGGGGACTCCACGATTACTAGATTCTTTGCCATGCAATGGTTTTTGAAGAAACAAAAGTAACCGAATTTTTTTATTTAGGGCCAACCAGCGGGTGAACGACAAATTTCAATCCCTTCCAAATCTGCAGAAAGACGGCCCCACCCCGCCCGAACGTGCCTTTTCGGTAAGGGCGGGCTTCCCATGGCCAAGGGAAACCTGCCTGAACGGGCACGGGCAGCCCCCCTAAACAGATTCGGGCAAGGAACACATGACCGACTACCGTGATCCATAAAACAGAACGAATGTACTGTTTGGACACCGGTAGGGATAAAATCAAAATTTGAACGGGACACGGAAAGGGCTCCTCCCCTTGGTAAAGGGGAGGTGTCCCGACATTTCCGTCGGGACGGAGGGGATGGTACATGTAAAATCATGGATCCGGATTCCGTTCCCATCCTGGATTTGGATTCCAATCCCTTCCGAGTCTGCCCAAGGGCGGCCCCACCTTCTCTTGGCCAAGGGAAGGAACACACACGGACTACCATAACCCATAAAACAGGAAATGGAACGGCTCCAATAGTTCACCGGAATTTGATGGTAGATTCTTTACGGCCTGGAACTATCCATTTGGCACTCTTCCCAAGTCCTTGATCAAAATAATGGATTAACGCAGATCCATTGTACTCAGCAGCGTTATATCGTCTGTCAAATACTGGTATTGATACAGGATCTGATCCCCTACCATAAGCAGATGGTCCTCCAAGGGAATCACATCAAAGGTAGTAACGTTCTTAAAATGGTTTAGGGACACCAGGTTCTCCACATTGGTCTTGTCATATACCTTTAGTCCGGAATCCCCATCACAGATAAAAAGCTTTTCGTCCTTAATGCCTAGCCCGTAAGGACCATCCAAGGGATAGAATACTTTGAGCTCCGGCACGGAAATATCGGAAATGTCCACAATGTACAGTCCACTATCAGTAGCCCCACATCCATTGCCCCCACGCAAGGTAACATAGGCATAATCCCCATCTACCACCACCGGGTCACAGGCCGTACCGTGAACAAATTCGGATACGAATTCCGGTTTTTCCGGGGAGGAAATGTCATAAATATACATCCCCCGCATACTGCCAAGGAATAGGTGTTCACCCTGATTAAAGATCGTTTCTATATCAAATCCCGCGAAAACATCCTCCCGGGCCTGGGGATTGGCCAAGTCCGAAATCTCAAAAATATTGATGTTATGGCTGTCCACGGCGTAGAGGAAATCCCCCACGATCTTAAACCGTGCCAGGGAACCGCCCTGGCCGGTATTGTCGGTGTCCGCCGTATTCGCAAACTCCAGGGCATCCGTCCGGGGCGCAAGAAAGTTTTCCTCATATTCCGCTATGGCCATACGCTCTGTACGCAGTTCCCAACCCACCTGTATATCACCGGAGGAGGCACCTTCCCAATCATAAATATCGGCCTCCACGGGCCAAGCAAGATACTCCTGCAGTACGTTTTCCAGCCGGTTCACTTCCTTTATATTACCAATATCGGAAATATCGAATACCAAAAGATCCATAATACTATCCGCATAAAGGAAATCGTCCTTGACCGAGATATCCACATTGCCCGCAATCTGTAGAAAGTTGATTTTTTTTGGATTTCTGGGATTGGAGTTATCGATAACATGTACCCCCCGGTATTTATCGTTTACAAAAATATAGTCCTTGTAGGCGTAAATCTTCCCGGATTCCTCTATCCGCTGGGGAGGTAAAATGGCAATACTGCTCCTAAACTCGGCCCGGTCCATCATCAAGGGGGTGGCCACTACGTACTCGGCAAATTCACCATCGTCGGAATTACGGTCACAGGACAGAAATACAAAAGAGGCTACCACAAAAAATACCGCTGTCAATTTCGTTTTCATAATTTTCATAACAAATCATTTATTGGGTTGTTAGTCTATAGATGTGTTTTTGGCGATACCGTTGCGTGTTTCTGGGAGAGACATTTCCATGAGGTGCATTTTTTTATCAAAACCCATCCCATCCTTGCCATACGATGTGGGTATTGTGAGAAGCTTGGTCATAAAGAATACCCCGACAAAACAAAACAAAACAAGGCTCCCATTTGCGCCAATAGGCTTTTCAAAAGGGCCTAACAAAAAATCCAACGACCTTCGCTCTGCGATTCTTTGGGATATTATTTTAGGGCCTGGTTAGATTTTGTTTTTAAAATGTAAGGGTAGTTACGCTATGGCCTAAACGCTTTAAAAGATAAAAAAACATTAAATTATACTGTCATTATGTCACTCTTTTGAATTTAGCCTTATCTTTGCGCTCCCTTTATTCTAAACGCGTGCAAGATTCCAAATGGAAAAAATCATAGACGAAACCCTCCAAGGCAGTGCATTAGCCTTAAAAAAGGAAAAGGGCAATTCCCGCAAGCTGTATATTGAAAGCTACGGTTGTCAAATGAACTTTTCAGACAGTGAAATCGTCGCATCCATCCTATCACAAGAAGGTTTTAACACAACGGATATTTTGGAAGATGCCGATCTGGTCCTGGTCAACACCTGCTCTATCCGGGAAAAGGCGGAGACTACCATCCGTAAACGGCTGGAAAAATTCAATGCCGTAAAAAGGGACCGGCCTCATATGAAAGTCGGGGTTTTGGGCTGTATGGCTGAACGTCTCAAAAGCCAATTGTTGGAAGAGGAAAAAATTGTGGATATGGTGGTAGGTCCGGATGCCTATAAGGATTTGCCAAATCTTATCCAGGAAATCGATGCGGGCCGTAACGCCGTAAACGTTATCCTGTCCAAGGACGAAACCTATGGGGATGTAGCTCCGGTACGCTTAAACTCCAATGGGGTAACCGCATTTGTTTCAATTACCCGGGGATGCGATAATATGTGCACCTTCTGTGTTGTTCCCTTTACCCGGGGACGGGAGCGCAGCAGAGATCCGCTATCCATTGTGGCCGAGGTCAACGATCTTTGGCAAAAAGGGTTTAAGGAAATTACCCTATTGGGGCAGAACGTGGACAGTTACCTTTGGTATGGCGGTGGATTGAAAAAAGAGTTTAGCAAAGCCTCGGAAATCCAAAAGGCGACCGCGGTAAATTTTGCCCAATTGCTACGAATGGTGGCATTGGCACAACCAGGGATTCGTATTCGTTTTTCCACTTCCAACCCACAAGACATGACCCTGGATGTCATACGGACCATGGCAGAACATGACAATATTTGCAATTACATACATCTGCCCGTACAGAGTGGAAGCAATCGTATCCTCAAGGCTATGAACCGCCTACATACAAGGGAGCAATACTTTGAGCTTATCGACAACATTCGGAGCATATTACCGGATTGTGCCATTAGTCAGGATATGATCGCCGGGTTTCCGGGAGAAACCGAGGAAGATCACCGGGACACCTTGTCGCTGATGGAATATGTAAAGTACGATTTTGGATTTATGTTCGCCTATTCGGAACGTCCCGGCACTATGGCGGCAAGGAAATTGGCGGATAATGTTCCGTTGGCGGTCAAAAAAAGAAGACTCCGCGAAATTATAGACCTACAGCAACAACATGGGCTGTACCGCACCAAACAACATTTGGGCAAAGTGGAGGAGGTTTTGATAGAGGGCCCTTCTAAAAAATCGGATGTCCATTGGATGGGGCGCAATTCACAGAACACTGTGGTGGTCTTTCCAAAAGAAAAGTACAGGAAGGGCGAGTTTGTGCAAGTTAAAATACAGGATTGTACCTCGGCCACGCTGATCGGGGAAGCGGTAGGCCTTTCAGACAACGATCAATAGGGGCAGTATTAACCCGTTTAGGGAGTTTTTACCAAGTTGATTTCCGTAGGGCGGGAATAATAAAAATGATGGAAAGCATACAAGCCATAAAACAACGTTTTGAGATTATCGGCAACGACCCTAAGCTCAACAGGGCCCTGGAAAAGGCCATGCAGGTGGCCCCAACGGACATTTCCGTACTGGTTACGGGCGAGAGTGGGGTAGGAAAAGAGGCCGTCCCCAAGATTATCCATTCCCTTTCACATAGAAAACATGCCAAGTATATTGCGGTAAATTGCGGGGCCATTCCGGAGGGAACCATTGACAGTGAGCTTTTTGGACATGAAAAAGGGGCCTTTACCGGGGCCACCCAAACCCGTAGCGGTTATTTTGAAGTAGCCGATGGCGGTACCATCTTCCTGGACGAGGTGGGCGAATTGCCCCTTACCACCCAAGTGCGATTGCTACGTATCCTAGAGAACGGGGAATTTCTTAAAGTAGGATCATCGCAGGTACAAAAAACGGATGTCCGTATTGTAGCGGCGACCAATTTAAACATGTTGGAGGCTATTAAAAAGGAAAAATTCCGGGAAGACCTGTACTATAGATTAAGTACGGTGGAGATAAGCATTCCGCCGCTGCGCGAGCGCCAAGGCGATATCCATCTCTTGTTCAGAAAATTCGCCTCGGACTTTGGCCAAAAATATAAAATGCCCACCATTCGTTTGGCAGAGGACGCCATTGCCCTATTGCAGAAAAACCGCTGGCCCGGAAATGTAAGACAATTACGGAACATCGCGGAACAGATTTCCGTTCTGGAAAAGGGAAGGGACATTTCTGCCTACACGCTCAACGATTATCTACCCCATGGTAATGAGAGCAATCTTCCGGCCGTTGTAGGCCAGAATAAAAGCGAAGGGGATTTCAGCAACGAAAGGGAAATCCTCTACAAGGTACTATTTGATATGAAAGGGGATTTAAACGACCTTAAAAAGTTGACCTTGGAGCTTTTGAATAACAAGGATACCTCAAAGGTACAGGAAGAGAATGAAACCCTTATCCGTAAAATTTACGGCAATAATGGCGAGGATATTCAAGAACCTCGGAGTACGCCAATGGAAATACTACATCTTCCGGAGCCTCAACTAGAAACCCACCCCCATAAACCGCCACAGGAGGACAAATACCATTTTGCGGAGGAAATCCAAGAAGAGGAAACCCTTTCTTTACAGGAAAAAGAAATAGAGCTCATTAAAAAATCCCTGGAGCGGAACAGGGGAAAACGAAAGGCGGCGGCCAACGAATTGGGCATTTCCGAACGGACGCTTTATAGAAAAATAAAACAGTACGACCTTTGATGTTAGACGTTAGATGAAAATTAAAAAATTGAGATTTGGGTTTGGAAATTTGGGATCTGGAAAAAAATCATTGACCCTGTTCATGATTTTTATTCTTTCCGGTTGTGGCATTTACAACTTTACCGGGGGAGACGTGGGTACGGCACAGACCTTTGCAGTACCTCGCTTTCAGAATTACGCCACCCAAAGTCCGGGATCCGTTTTCTCCCCGGGGCTGGACAGGGATTTCACCAATGCCCTACAGGACAGGATACAGAACCAGACCAGTTTGGCACTCGTCTCCTCCGATGCCGATCTGCTCTATGAGGGCGAGATCGTGGAGTACAGGGTATCCCCGATGACCGCCACGGCCCAGCAGCGTGCCGCGCAGAACCGTTTGTCCATGGCCGTAAATGTCCGCTTTTACAACAGGACAAAGGAAGATGCCGATTTTGAACAACGCTTCTCCTTTTTTTATGATTATCCGGACAATGTGCAACTGCCGGCCGTTGAGGCCGAGGCGCATGAGGTAATCTTTGAACGGATAACCCAGGATATTTTTAACGCCTCCCTTGCAGATTGGTAGAATAGGGCATACGCAGTTGGAAATATGAAATTAAAAGTACAAAGGAATAGACCATCGGGCATCCCGAACGACAGTGAGGTTCCTTGTAGATCTTTCAAAGCACGAAATTGGTAATACAAAACAGAAAGTTTATCTTGAACCCTAAACTAGACTATCTAGCATCTAGCAAAGAACATGAACGTACAGGATTTCACATATCTCATCCAGCATCCTGAAAAGGTGGTTTCGCCTTCCCAGACCAAACAATTGGAGGAGGTCATTGAGGCCTACCCCTACTTCCAAGGGGCCCATGCCTTGCATTTAAAGGGCTTAAAGCACCTCAACAGCTTTCGTTACAACGATGCTCTTAAGGTTACCGCTGCCTATACCTCCAATAGGGACATTCTATTCGATTTTATTACCTCCAAGGACTTCCTTCAAAATAAGATTGCCGATTCCATTTCCGGAAAAACCGCTTCCCTGGAGGATACGGAGACCATCATCGAAGAAGTGGGCACCTCCGAAACGGAAAAAAGATTCTTGATAGAGGAATCTCCAGACAGTCCGCTTCCCCGCGATACCCAGGATGCCGATAAAATCTTGGACCCTAAGCTTTTTTCTTCCAAGAAGCCCGAACCGAAACGATCCGATGCCCTTGAAAAAAAGGAAGATGAGGAAGATTTACAACTTGGAGAGCCCCTGCAATTCACGAAAAAAGAAAAATATTCCTTTACGGAATGGTTGAGCCTTGCCTCAAAAAAAAAGGATCGGCCAGAAAAAGAGGATACCTTAGAGGCATTATCGGATATCGATTTTCCTTTAGAAGAAGAACGGCCAAAAAACAAAAAGTTTGAATTGATAGACAGGTTTATTGCTGAGAATCCCAGGATAGTACCCAAGAAGGACCGGCTTTCGGAAATAGACATTACGGCATCCACAAAAATAGATAAGACCGAGTTGATGACCGAGACCTTGGCCAAGGTATATCTAGAGCAAAAAAAATATAAAAAAGCCATTCAGGCCTATAAAATTTTGGGTTTGAAATATCCGGAAAAAAGTGGTTTCTTTGCAGACCGCATAAACGCGGTAAAAAAATTACAAGAAAGAAACACCTAAGGTTTTAGAGATGAGCACGTTCACTATTTTTTTAATCCTTATCATCATTGTCTGCTTTTTGTTGGTTTTGGTCATTATGGTGCAGAACCCCAAAGGCGGTGGTCTGTCATCGTCCTTTGGTGGCGGAGGAAGTCAAATTGTTGGAGGAGTTAAGAAGACCGGTGATTTTCTTGACAAAAGTACGTGGACCTTGGCCATCCTTTTGGTAGTATTGATTTTAGCTTCCAACATAGCGCTCAAGGGAAATTTTGGGGATGCCGAATCCAAATTGCTACAAGGTGACGATATAGAGACCACGGTTCCCGAAGCCGTCCCGGAACAGGTCCCCCCTCCTACCTCCAATGAGGGTGCGGAGCCCACGGATGGGCAATAAAACAAAGTAACCTATAAAAAAATGCCGGCAAAAATGACAAGCTGGCATTTTTTGTTTCACAAAGTGTCAGTTTTAAAGGAATGGCATAATTTCTGCCAACAACATCGAAGAATTTTTAAATCTTTAAATCAATTTAAAAACTATTGAATATGGCTAAAGTGAACATTAAACCATTGGCAGATCGGGTTCTTATTGAACCTATGGCGGCCGAAACCAAGACGGCTTCCGGCATCTATATCCCGGATACTGCCAAGGAAAAACCACAACAAGGCAAGGTAGTGGCCGTTGGGCCCGGCACCAAGGACGAGGACATCACCGTAAAGGTAGGTGATACCGTTCTTTATGGAAAATATTCCGGTACCGAACTAAAGTTGGAAGGTACGGATTACCTGATGATGCGTGAAAGTGACATTTTAGCGATCATATAAACCGAAGCAAATTCCAAAAACAAAATCCAAATTCCAAAATCATCCAAATTTCAACACCCAATTTTGGAACTTGGGATTTGACGTTTGGAGTTTTAAATTTTAAAACAAAATTTTAATTATGGCAAAAGATATAAAGTTTGATATTGATGCAAGGGATGGCCTTAAAAGGGGCGTTGATGCCTTGGCCAATGCAGTAAAAGTTACGTTAGGGCCTAAAGGTAGAAATGTAATTGTTAGCAAATCCTTTGGTTCCCCTGTAGTCACCAAGGATGGGGTAACCGTAGCCAAAGAGATAGAATTGGCGGATGCCCTGGAGAACATGGGCGCCCAAATGGTAAAGGAAGTGGCTTCCAAGACCAATGACCTGGCCGGCGACGGTACCACTACGGCCACTGTTCTGGCTCAGGCAATCGTAAAAGAGGGATTAAAGAATGTAGCTGCCGGTGCCAACCCTATGGACCTAAAACGTGGGATAGATAAGGCGGTTGATGCCATTGTTGAAAACCTTTCCAAACAATCCAAACGTGTTGGGGATTCCTCGGATAAAATAAAACAAGTAGCGGCCATTTCCGCGAACAACGATGAAGCCATTGGCGATCTTATTTCCCAAGCTTTCGGAAAAGTTGGCAAAGAAGGGGTCATCACTGTTGAAGAGGCCAAGGGAACAGATACCTATGTAGACGTAGTGGAAGGGATGCAATTTGATCGTGGATATCTTTCCCCATATTTCGTCACGGATTCCGAGAAGATGACGGCCGATCTTGAAACCCCGTATATCCTTTTATTCGACAAGAAAATATCGGCCATGAAGGATCTATTGCCTGTTTTGGAACCTGTGGCACAGTCGGGAAAGCCCCTTTTGATCATTGCGGAGGACGTGGATGGCGAGGCCCTTGCCACCTTGGTGGTAAACAAGTTAAGGGGTTCCCTAAAAATCGCCGCGGTAAAAGCACCTGGATTTGGGGATAGAAGAAAAGCCATGTTGGAGGATATAGCCATCCTTACCAATGGCACCGTTATTTCCGAAGAAAGGGGGTTCTCTTTGGAAAACACTACTATAGATATGTTGGGTAGCTGTGAAAAAGTTTCCATTGACAAGGACAACACTACTATTGTCAATGGTTCCGGAGCGGCCAAGCATATCAAAACAAGGGTGAATCAGATAAAGTCCCAAATAGAGACCACTACATCTGATTACGACAAGGAAAAACTTCAGGAGCGTTTGGCCAAATTGGCCGGTGGTGTCGCCGTACTATATGTAGGTGCGGCCTCCGAAGTAGAAATGAAGGAGAAAAAAGATCGGGTGGACGATGCCCTACACGCCACTAGGGCCGCCGTTGAAGAAGGCATTGTTGCCGGTGGTGGCGTAGCTTTGGTACGCGCCAAAAAAGTGCTTTCCAAAGTGGATGTGGAGAACGCGGATGAGGAAACGGGCCTTCAGATTGTGGCCAAAGCCATTGAATCCCCGTTGCGCATCATCGTTGAAAATGCAGGGGGCGAAGGTTCCGTAGTGGCATCCAAGATACTTGAGGAAAAAGGAGATTTCGGTTTTGACGCCAAGTCCGAAGAATATGTGGACATGCTCAAGGCAGGAATCATAGATCCTAAGAAGGTTACCCGTATCGCCTTGGAAAATGCTGCATCCGTAGCCGGAATGATCTTGACCACGGAATGTGCCTTGACCGACATTAAAGAGGATACCCCACCTGCACCCCCCATGGGCGGCGGTGGCGGAATGCCCGGAATGATGTAAGGCATAGATCGCAAAGTTTTATATCGAAAATAAAAAACGCCGGTGGAAATTCCACCGGCGTTTTTTTTAGATTCTTTGTCCGGAATCGTTACCCTACCCTAGTTAATGGGTATCGCTATCATGTGTCTCGTCTTCCCGGTATTTGCAACAAGGATGCACGGTGGCATAGGCCTCGTCCGTGGCCTTTAGCTCTTTGGTGTCATGGCCGGCCCGGGCCAAGGCCATTTTTACCTTCATGGGATCTGTCCTTCGTTCATCGATGATCAAGGACAGTTGGTGCGAAGGAATATCCCACAGGGCATATTTAACCCCCTTTTCACCTAGGGCTGCTTTCTCTATGCGTGTCTTGCACATCTCGCATTTGCCATCGACCTCCATGGCAATTTTCTTGTTTTTTTCTTGGGCAAAAGCAACTGTAGCAGCTATTGTAAAAAATATTGTCCAAATTGTATGTTTCATATTTATATTGTTTTTATTCTCATCTATGGGTTTGTGTTTACTTCCATGTTAACGCGATTTATAACGAAAACCAGTATAGAACATCCGCCCCATAATGGGAGCGAACACAATAGTGGTATCAAAGTTGGGGCCAAAGGGATCGTTTGCGCCCAAAACGGGACTGTCCTGTCTAAAATTAGTTAAATTCTCACCGCCCAAATAAACTTCGAACCTATGGGAAAAAACCTTAGTGACCTGAGCGTTCATAAGACTATAGGCTTTGGAGAACCCCGGTAGTCGGAATGCCTCGACATTTGTGGAAGTATCCGGAAGGCGTTGTCTACCCAGGGTATGCAAAGTATAATCCAAGCGCCATTGTGCGCCCTTTTCCGTGGGTGTCGTTATATAGCCCAGATTGGCAAAAAATCGATTTTGGGCCAACAGGGGCTTTTGCAATCGGCCCGATAGGTAATCGGTCTTCACGTCGTAAAGCTTATAGGCCGTTCTGAGCTCAAGTTGCTTTACAATTTCGTAGTTAAATTCCAATTGGAGGCTATTGGCAAAACTTTTCCCCTCTAAATTATAGAAGGAAATCGCGTTGGGGTCTTCCCAATCTACCACTACCTGGTTTACAAAATCCGTTCGATAAAAATCCAGGCTTACATTTCCAGGTCGCCCAAAAACGAAAAATCCTTGGAGAAAGCTTAACCCGTAGTTCCAGGCATCCTCGGGATCCAACCCGTAAACGGGACCCGTGTTGTCCAAAACCTTGATTTGTCTGGAGGAAGCGAACAATTGTTGATTCTCGGCAAAAACATTGGCGGCCCGTCTCCCTCTGCCCAATGAACCCCTAAGGCTCGCCCTTTCCCATGGGGTGTATCGTATATGCAAGCGCGGGGTTACAAAAGCCCCCAAACGATTATGTTCATCTATACGAAGTCCGGCTGTGAGACTCAACTTGTCCAGATCTTCAAAGCTATATTCAAAAAATGCACCGATGGAAGTATCCCCCCTCCCGTAGTTTTCGGTATTCACCAACTCATCATAACCATCATAGGCAAAGGTAAGTCCGGTCTTGAACTTGCTACGGGTATCCCCGATGATGGAATTAAAGATCAGATTGCTATAGATACTTTCATGATCGATGTCATACCGATTAAACCCAAAATAGGAGTCCTGCTTGTGGAGGCTATAGGAAGCCTGAAACCCAATACTCTGGAACGGAAGCTCGGGAAATACGTGGCCCAACTTCACCGAGGAGTCAAAACGTCTTGTATTGATCTCCCCTCCCCAAGGTTCGGCTATGCTAAACACCGGCCCTTCGGTGGCCGTGCGTAGCCGAAGCCACCGATCGGGGTCAAAATCTACCTGGCCGATCTGTTTTTCATCGTTCAGCACTCTAACGTTGATAAAACTTACCCAACCGTTTTCCGGATCTTGATACTGCCAACGGTTCATAACGTTGATATGGTTGGTCAAAGGGGCATCCAGAAATCCGTCCCCATTGGCCTCTTCAATACGGCCCCTTCTATGACCGTGCAGATATAGCCCCGTGCTCCATTTCTCCGAGAGTTCTTGGTTTAGGTGGGTATTCAGCTCCATGCGTCCGTTTACATTGTAATAGCCGTTTATAAAAAGGGGGTTGTCCGTTTGGGGTTTAACAAGCTCCGTGTTGATTTGTCCGGAAATGCTCTCGTAACCATTGACCACGCTTCCCGCACCTTTGGTAATCTGGATACTTTCTATCCAGGTTCCCGGGGTAAACGTAAGCCCATAGGTTTGCGAGGCGCCACGTACCATAGGAATATTCTCTTGGGTGATGAGTAAGTAAGGACTGGTAAGTCCCAACATCTGAATTTGGCGGGTTCCCGTGAGCGCATCGTTAAAATTGACATCTATGGCGGGGTTGGTCTCAAAACTTTCGGAAAGGTTACAACAGGCGGCCTTTAATAATTCCGCACTGTTGATGGTTACCACATTTTGCGAACCCAAATAGGTCTTTTGCACGGCCTCCCGTTGCTTTTCAACCACCACCTCGTCCAGGGCGTTGGAAAGTTTTAACCAATGGTGTACTTTTTTGGGCTCGTTTAGGGTCAATGTATCCGATCGGAACCCGACATAGCTAATGATCAGCTTGTTGTATTCCTTGGTATAGGGAATTCGGAACAATCCTTCAGTATTCGTTACCGTTCCTATTTGAGAATCCATCCAATACACATTGGCCCCGGAAAGACCCTTATGTTCGTTTTCAGGATTGGCTTCCATTATCCTGCCGGTCACTTCCTCCTGGGAAAATCCGAACCAAGCCCATAAGAACAGAACAAGATGTATGTGCGTTTTCATCCGTTTCCGTTAGATGAGTTGGAACAGCATGGCACCGGCCATAACCAACATAATGGCATTCTCAACCAAGGTTGCCTCGGTCATGGGAAGTTTTAGGGCGGTCCCTAGGCAGGCACAGCGGATCTGCTTCCTGTCCAACAGGCTTTGGGCAACACCAACGGTTGTTATTCCCAAAACAACAAGGGTAACCACCAAGGCGATGATCAGCTTAAACCGCATCAAAAACAAAAGGCCAAGGCCCAATTCCAAAAAAGGATAGACCCAACCGTAACCGGGTACGGTCTTGGCCAAGGGATCGTACATGGAAAAACTTTTGGGAAAACCCTTAAAGTCCAAAAACTTGAAAAAACTAAAAACGATGTAAAAAAGTCCCATAAAGTCTAGCATGGCCTCGGAAACACTCCAATCCCTTAGGTTTAGAAGTATAGCGGCCGAAAAGAGATACAGGAAAATCAGCAACAAGGGTCTTAATTGTTTCAGCTTGGCCTTTTCAAGGGAAACCCCCTGCGGCACCATTCCCTTTTCAGAAGTAGTATCGGGAATGGTATACTTCTGGGGAAGTGCTGCCCTCAGCACGGTTGTTTCAATAGGTCTCTGCATGGAGATCTGTGCTGTTCCCGCCTCCAAATTCACCTCGACATTTTCAACGCCATCCACTTGGGAGAGGTATTTCTTAACCGAAGCCTGGCAACCGGAACAGGTCATCCCGATAATGGTATAGGTATGTATCATATTTGTTTTGTATTGTCAATTTAAAGCATAGGGAATACCCTAAGAAATAGGTTTCCTTGATCAGGTTCCTGTGTTGCGCCTTTTAAGGGTAACAAGGAAGAAGACAATACATCAAATTAAAAAAACCTCGCCAAGTAACTGGATATCCTTGACCAAAAGTGGTGGCGGATGACCTCCGCCCAAGAGAAGTGTAGTAAAGCGCTCCTTGGAATAGGGAAGCGAGAATACGGAATGGGGTATAAAAAGGGGGAGTTTGGTATGCGTGATGTCCTCAAGGGAAAGGCCCAATTCGTTTTGTCCTTCTACCACCACAAACTGGTCGCTGCAACACGAGTCCCCAGCTCCAATTTCCAATAGGCCTTTGGACAATTCCATATCCATACCGCAATCCATAGCATATGAAAAAAAAGATAGGTCTACCAAAAGTCCCATGCAGTAGTGCTTGCCTACCGTCCAAGTGGTGGTAGAGGCCAAAAGAAAAAGGGCCATAACAATGGAACATAACTGATGTATCTTTCGTTTCATCACCTCAAAAGTACAAATTATTCCAAAGGTTCATTTCCATAGTTTGTGGATTAACGAATATTTATAGCACAATTTTTGCCCGTTTCCAAGCAAAAATCGAATTTTGCCCATTCATCTTAAATGCTTCATATGTTCCAAGCCCTGAAACCAAAAGTGCAAGCCCTCCGTAGGGAAGATAGCCCTGTAGATTCCCGTTTACGCGCTATTTGCAATTTGCTCAGGGAAACCGTGCCTTATTATGACTGGGTGGGGTTTTACTTCAGAAATGGGACAAAAGAGGAGCTTAAATTGGGCCCTTTTGCCGGTGACCCCACGGATCATACCATAATCCCTTTTGGAAAGGGTATTTGTGGACAAGTGGCCGTAAGTCATCAAAATTTTGTGGTCCCGGATGTTAAGGCGCAGGACAACTACATTGCCTGTAGCATTACGGTAAAGGCGGAAATTGTGGTACCTCTCTTCGTGAATGGGGAGAATATTGGCCAAATCGATATCGACTCCAACACGCTGGATCCCTTCTCCGAGGCGGACGAGCGGTTTTTGGAGTTTGTAAATGCGGAAGTGGCAAAGATGCTCGGGTAAGCCCGAAACCCCTAATTCTCATTTGTACTTGAAAATAACGCCTAGAGGGATAAAACTTAAACAGGCTCTAAAACCACAAAGGTCAAAGAGCTCCTATTCTTTAAAACTTCCCTGTATTTGTTGATAACCCAGTCCTTTTTTTCCTTGCAAAAACGGTATTTTTACACGTTGTATAACCCACAAACCGCACCTAAAAATGAGTACCAAAAAAGCCACTTCCGCCCTTATTTCCGTTTTTCACAAAGACGGTCTTGAGCCTATTATCGAAAAATTCCGGGAACTTGATATTACCATGTATTCCACGGGGGGTACGGAAAGGTTTATCCGGGAACTTGGCGCGTCTGTGGTTCCGGTGGAAGACGTTACCAGTTATCCCTCCATTTTAGGCGGCAGGGTAAAGACACTTCATCCCAAGGTTTTTGGGGGCATCCTAAACCGTCAGGACCATGAAGGGGATGTGGCTCAATTGGAGGAATATGAGATTCCCCAATTGGATATCGTGATCGTAGACCTTTATCCTTTTGAAAAGACGGTGGCCAATGGTGCTTCGGAACAGGATATTATTGAAAAAATAGACATTGGCGGCATATCACTGATACGTGCCGCCGCCAAAAATTACAAGGACGTACTTTGCGTCTCTTCCATGACGGATTATCCGGAACTCTTAGAGCTCCTATCCAAGGGCGATGGAAAAACTACCTTGGCCGATCGCAAGCGTTTTGCCACTAAGGCCTTTAATGTCTCATCGCACTATGACACGGCCATTTTTAACTATTTCAACAAGGATCGGGAAGAGGTTACCCTTAAGATAAGCGAGACCCGGGGAAAGGAATTGCGATATGGGGAAAATCCACATCAAAAAGGATTTTTCTTCGGGGATTTCGAGGCCATGTTTACCAAGTTGCACGGCAAGGAACTCTCCTATAACAATTTATTGGACGTTGACGCTGCCGTTAACCTAATAACCGAATTCAAAAAGGACTCCCCAACCTTTGCCATTTTAAAGCACAACAATGCCTGTGGCCTGGCAACCCGTAACACTATTCACCAGGCCTATGTGGATGCCCTGGCAGGAGATCCCGTTTCCGCCTTTGGCGGTATCTTGATCGGCAATGTAGAGATAGATGCCCCAACAGCTATGGAAATCCACAAGCTTTTCTGTGAAGTGGTCATTGCACCTAGTTATTCCCAGGAAGCCCTGGACATCTTAAAGGGAAAGAAAAACCGGATCATCCTGGTCCAAAATGAAACCGGACTTCCCAACACTCTGATCCGTACCTGTCTTAACGGTGTTCTGGTGCAGGATAAAGACTTTAGGACGGATACTTTGATAGATTTGAAATACGTTACCGAAAAAGAGCCTTCCCAGGAAGAATTGGAGGATCTTCTCTTTGCCTCCAAACTTTGCAAGCACACCAAGAGCAACACCATAGTACTTGCGAAAAACAAGCAGCTATGCGCCAGTGGCACGGGACAGACCTCAAGGGTAGATGCCCTAAATCAGGCCATTCATAAGGCCAAATCCTTCGGTTTTAACCTAAAAGGGGCCGTGATGGCCAGTGATGCTTTTTTTCCTTTTCCAGATTGTGTGGAAATCGCCAATAAAAGTGGGATTACCAGCGTTATACAACCGGGCGGATCGATAAAAGATCAATTAAGTATAACGTATTGCAATGAAAACGACATGGCCATGGTAATGACCGGTACACGTCATTTCAAGCATTAATTTTGTTACTTTTGTCGATGAAATGCACCCCACCTGAACTAGTGTAACGTAACCAAACAAACTTACAAATGGGATTTTTTGATTTCTTAACAGAGGAAATCGCCATAGACCTAGGCACGGCGAACACTCTTATTATCCATGCGGACAAAGTTGTTGTGGACAGTCCTTCCATCGTGGCCCGAGACCGTGTATCCGGGAAGATTATCGCCGTGGGCAAAGAGGCCAATATGATGCAAGGAAAGACCCATGAGAACATAAAGACCATACGCCCGCTAAAGGATGGGGTCATCGCTGATTTCGACGCTTCGGAGAAGATGATCAATATGTTCATTAAGAACATTCCGGCCCTAAAGAAAAAATGGTTCCCACCGGCACTGCGAATGGTCATCTGCATTCCATCGGGTATTACGGAAGTGGAAATGCGCGCGGTAAAGGAATCCGCCGAAAGGGTAAATGGCAAGGAGGTATATCTGATCCATGAACCTATGGCCGCCGCTATAGGTATTGGCCTGGACATTATGCAGCCCAAGGGAAATATGATCGTAGATATTGGAGGGGGAACCACGGAGATAGCCGTAATTGCCCTGGGTGGTATCGTTTGCGACAAATCAGTGAAAATTGCAGGGGATGTCTTCACCAATGATATTATCTATTATATGCGTACCCAGCATAACCTTTATGTAGGGGAGAGTACCGCGGAGAACATCAAAATCGAAATAGGTTCCGCAACGGAGGATCTTCAAACCCCTCCAGATGAAAAATCGGTTCAGGGCAGGGATCTTTTGACCGGAAAGCCCAAACAGGTTCAGATTTCCTATCGGGAAATTGCCAAGGCCTTGGACAAATCCATACTTCGGGTAGAGGATGCAGTTATGGAAACGCTTTCACAGACCCCCCCGGAACTGGCCGCGGACATTTATAATACCGGAATATACCTGGCCGGTGGGGGATCCATGTTACGGGGACTGGACAGAAGGCTTTCCCAAAAAACGGATTTGCCCGTGTATATTGCCGAAGATCCGTTAAGGGCCGTTGTACGGGGAACGGGAATAGCCTTAAAAAACCTGGAACGCTACAAAAGTATTCTCATCAAGTAAATTGGAATCCTACCCTGTCCGGGGTATTTCCTTAGTTTTTGTCGGAACCCGGCCCCAGGAAAATTAAAAATGAATGCAGCAGATCATCAACTTTGTATTACGGCATAGAAATTTTCTGCTCTATGTCCTACTGTTGATCATCTCCCTTGCATTTACCATTAGGACGCACTCCTACCACCAGTCCCGTTTCTTTAATTCCGCCAACTGGTTATCCGGCACAATCTATAGTTCCGCAGATGGCATAACCTCTTATTTTGGGCTAAAGCAGGAAAACAAGCGCTTGGTAGAGGAAAACACGTTGTTGCGAAATCTACTGTTCAATAAAAAATCCAAGGATTCCGTAGCCTTGGACACGACCCATATTAAATATACCGTCGTTGCCGGAAAGGTAATCAACAATAGTTATGCTGACCCCAGAAACTACATCACCATCAATAAGGGACGAAAGGACAGTATAAAACCGGACATGGGCGTTATTACCGCCAGGGGCATCCTGGGGATTGTGGAAAATGTGTCCGGGAGTTTTGCCACGGTCCAGAGCATTCTAAACGAAAACTCGAACATCAACGCAAAAATCAAGAATACCGATCATTTTGGATCCCTAATATGGGATGTACAACGGTATAATACCGTGCAATTGGTAGATATTCCGCGATTGGTTCCCTTGACCATTGGGGATACCATTGTAACCGGTGCCATGAGCAGTATATTCCCGGAGAACATTCCTATTGGGACCATAAAAAAGTTCAATCTGGATACTGCCAATAGTTTTTACTCCATAGACGTAGCCCTTTTTAACGACATGACCAACATAAAGAACATTTATGTCATAGAAAACAAGGATAGGGAGGAAATACTTGAGCTGGAGGCCAAAACCATTAGCAATGATTAGTAATTCCTACTTTGTCAACGTTATTCGTTTTACGCTGCTGATATTGATTCAGGTATTGGTTTTCAACAGGCTCAACTTTTTTGGGTTCATCAATCCCATGGTCTATATCCTTTTCCTGTACTGGTATCCCATTAAGGAAAACAGGTCTGCCTTTATAGGATTAAGTTTCCTGTTGGGTCTTTTTATCGATTTTTTTTCGGACACCATGGCCCTACATGCAGCGGCCACGGTGACCATTGCCTATTTAAGACCGGCCATTATGCGTTTTGTTTTCGGGGTTAATTACGAATTCCAAAGTTTTAGGCTCTCCAACACCACTAAGGCACAACAAATCACATTTTTGGCGTTATTAATAATAGTGCACCACTTGGTTTTCTTTACCCTGGAAATTTTTAATTTGGCAAATATTTTGCTGATATTCAAGAAAGTCCTTGCCATTGGCCTATCTACGCTGATACTATGCCTTTTGTTCGGGTCTCTGTTCGGTGTTAAAAAACCATAGCGCAAATTTTAATTGCTCCCTTGATGAAAAAGATATTACTTTCCTCCATTATCGTGATTATTGGAATCACCTTTATAGGAAGGTTATCCTACCTACAGATCTTTAGTTTTTCTCCGGATCATGTATTGGAAGATCCCGCAATTAAGCGCATATATGATTATCCGGAAAGGGGTTATATCTATGATAGAAACGGTAAACTCCTGGTAGGCAATGACCCCGCCTATGATGTTATGGTAATTCCTAGGGAGGTAAAACCCTTGGACACCTTGGAGTTTTGTAATCTTCTTGGCATCGACAAGGAAAAGTTTATATTAAAATTGCGCAAGGCGCGGATTTATTCCCCGCGACTACCTTCGGTATTGGTCCCTCAGTTGTCCAAGGAAGACTATGCCCGTTTACAGGAAAAAATGCGCCATTTTAAGGGATTCTATATCCAGAAAAGGTCCCTCCGCTACTATGACACCCAAAGTGCATCAAGCGTTCTGGGCTACATAAGCGAAGTAAACGAATGGGACCTGGCAAAAAATCCGTATTATGTACAGGGAGAGCTTACCGGCCGTACAGGGGTAGAAAAGCAGTACGAGGATATCCTGAGGGGGCAAAAAGGGGTTCAGTACATTCAAAAAGATCGTTTTAATCGGGATATTGGGCCCTACAAGGAAGGTATATTGGACACCTTGCCGGAGCAGGGCAAAGAAATTCATGTGACCTTGGACAAGGAGCTGCAAGAATACGGGGAACGCCTAATGCATGGCAAACGTGGTGGCATCGTAGCCATAGAGCCCGCTACCGGTGAGATTCTTTCCATGATTTCCGGCCCTACCTATGACCCATCACTTTTAGTAGGCCGGAAACGGTCCGGAAACTACAACCAGCTTTCCTATGACAGCCTTGCAAAACCTTTGTTCAACAGGGCAATCTTGGCCGAAAGTTCGCCGGGATCCCCATTTAAGACCCTGAATGCCCTGGTGGCACTTCAGGAAGGGGTAATCGATGAAAACACCAAGGTTACGTGTTACAACGGTTTTTATGTTGGTGGAAGAAAAAGAGGCTGTCATTGCGGGGGTGGCATCAGAAATATGAACAATGGCATCTACAAATCATGTAATGCCTATTTTGCCAGTACCTTTAGAAGAATCTTTGACAAGTTCGAGACTACGGACGAGGGGATGGATGTTTGGGAGAAGCACATCAAAAGCTTCGGTCTGGGAAGTTATTTGGGGTATGACCTTCCCACGGGAAGGAAAGGGCTCATCCCTTCCAAAAAACTATATGACAAATGGTATGGGGACAACCGCTGGGCCTCCTCCACGATAATATCTCTGGCCATTGGACAGGGTGAAGTACTGGTGACCCCCGTGCAATTGGCCAATATGACGGCCGCCATCGCCAATAGGGGCCATTACTTTACCCCGCATGTGCTCAAAAAAGTTGAGGGCCGGGAAATAAGCGATCCCAAATACACGGAACCCAAGCATACCACCATAGACCGGCAACATTTTGAACCTGTGGTACGGGGTATGGCCGAAGTATACAAAAGAGGTACCGCACGGTGGGTACAGATTCCCGATATTGAAATTGCCGGGAAAACGGGGACCGTGGAAAATTTCACCATTATCGATAGTGTGCGCACCCAATTGACGGACCACTCCGTATTTGTGGCCTTTGCCCCGATAAACGAGCCCAAGATCGCCATTTCCGTATATATTGAAAACGGATACTATGGCTCCCGTTACGCAGGACATATTGCCTCCCTGATGATCGAAAAATATCTAAAAGGCAAGATTACCCGAAAAGACCTGGAAAAACGAATGCTGGAAAGGACCTTGGAAAACGAGTACGCCAAACCGTATAGCGGGGAGGAGTTCAAGATAAACGAATATGTCTGGTAGAAGTGTCCTAAGGCGTATAGACTGGCTCTCGGTTTTTTTATATATGGCGTTGGTACTTATTGGGTGGGTCAGTATTTACTCCAGCACTTTTGTAGAATCCGATACTTCTATTTTTGATTTTGGCACCCTACATGGAAAACAGTTCTTTTTTATAGGGGCCAGTTTCGCCGCAATTATCATTATCCTGGCCCTGGACACTCATTTTTTTGAACGCTTTTCCAGTGTTTTTTACATCATTGCCCTGGTGCTTTTGCTAGGGCTTTTCGTTTTTGGTAAGACCATTGCCGGTGCTACATCCTGGTATAGTCTCGGTTTTTTTAACCTACAGCCCTCGGAATTCGCCAAAGTGGCAACTGCACTGGCCCTGGCCAAATACTTAAGTGATATACAAACGGATATAAAAAGACGAAAAGATCAGCTTTACGCCTTGCTCCTTATTCTGATTCCCGCTTTATTGATAGTTCCCCAACCCGATCCCGGTAGCGCCCTGGTCTTCTTTTCCCTGGTCTTTGTTATTTTTAGGGAGGGATTGCCCCTGTATTACCTGGGAATCGGTTTTTTGGCCATCCTCGTTTTTGTAAGTACGCTCATGTTTGGAACGGTTTGGGTAAGCATCACCGTTACGGGGCTTATCCTACTTTTTCTGTTGTTCAAAAAAAAGAAATCACGGATTCCCTTATTGCCTTTGATCTTCTCCGCCATCGTCATAGTCCTTCTTTCGCTTTCGGTGAATTTTGTGTTCAACAGCGTTTTTGAACAACGCCACCGAGATCGTTTCAGTCTTTGGCTGGGTCTGGAAAAAGATCCCTCAAAGTTAGAGCAGATCCGTAAGACGATAGGCTATAATACGTATCAATCCGAAAAGGCCATTGAATCGGGTGGTTTCTTCGGCAAGGGTTTTTTGGAAGGCACCCGCACCAAGGGTGATTTTGTACCCGAACAGCATACCGATTATATTTTTAGTACAATTGGGGAGGAATGGGGCTTTATTGGAACCACAACGGTGATTATTCTGTTCACGGTATTGTTTTTACGACTGGTATTTTTGGCCGAACGCCAAAAAAGCGATTTCAGCCGTATGTACGGTTACGGGGCAATTTCTATCTTATTGATTCACTATTTTATAAACATTGGCATGGTCATTGGCGTATTGCCCACCATAGGTATTCCCCTGCCCTTTTTTAGCTATGGCGGTTCCGGTCTTATGTTTTTTACGGCATTGTTGTTTATTTTTTTAAAGCTGGATACCAATCGGTTAAAGGAAGAGTTTTAGAAAAAACCGCGGGTTTCAAATCCCAAACTGGGGTTTTGTCCTTCCCTCTTGTCAAGTATTGCAATTCTCGGTCCCTTGAACCCTAATTAAAGGTCCAATCCCGGATGGCTACCTGTTTTTCCATTTCGTTCTCTACATCGTCTTGAAGCTTTTCAAAAAAATCGATTTCCGTCCGTTTTTCCAATACATCAACGGTAACCACAAAATCACTTAAAGGACGTTTACTTTCCCGTCCCGGCATTAGGAAGGCAATTACCCTTGGCCTATCCGGTTTTCCCCGGGCAACGATCTTATAGAAATAGCGTGGCACATCCACATCCTCCCCCCCTATTTCCGGCAGGCCTTCTTCCAAAACACCACCGGCAACCACATAAAGTTCCCCATAACGTTTGGCCCATAGGCGTACCTGAAGTTCCAGGCGGTTCCATACTCCGGCATTGAATTCCCTATCCTGTGGGCTAATATTACTGGTATAGAAGGTCTCGTTATAGGCCTGTTCCGAAAACCTTCGATCCCCGGCCGGGCAAAGATGCCCGCGATCATAACCGGAACCTTTATAATTCCGCCAATCCGCAGATTTGGTCCTTACTTTTGGATCCTCAATAAAATAGGGCCTTTTCCGATCGTCATAGGTCAAATGTTCCTTTTTTAATAGGTAAGCTACCCATTCTGCTTGCTCAAAAGGTTCGTTATAGGACAACATATAATGCTGGTGTGTTACCACCGCACCGGTAGTGGAACTGGGGATGTAAAAGTCGAGAATTGCGGTAGCCAACTCTTCCGAGCTGTTTTTGGAATACGTGGCCGGGGTGTAGAAATTATCGAACACCCAAAAGCCAACAACGCAAGCCACCAAAAGCAGCGTGTAGATCGTTCTATTTCTATTGGCCCTTTTCACCATTGAAAGTTGCTTTATTTCCTGTAAGTTTACGTAGCCTAGGGCGACAAAGATAATTGTCTTCGTCGAATCGGTTACGGACGGCTTTTTATATCGAAAAGAAAATACTATGCTTACTTGGAAAGATATCGTTCATTTTAGTATCAAGGGAAATCCGGCACCGGACCGAAGGGTGGAAAAAACCGAAGCGGAATGGCGAGAACTTTTGACTCCGGAACAGTTTCGGATTACACGTAAAAAGGGTACAGAGGCACCGCATTCAGGTGCCCTTTGCAGCAGCTATGAAGCGGGAAAATACAATTGCATCTGTTGTGGCACCCCCCTCTTCGATTCCACCATAAAATTTGAATCGGGTACGGGTTGGCCAAGCTTTACCCAACCTATCCGGGATAATGCGATAGCCTATAAAAGGGATAGTTCTTTTGGTATGATCCGGGTAGAGGTACTCTGTAACACCTGTGATGCCCATTTGGGCCATGTTTTTCCGGATGGTCCCGAGCCCAGTGGTCTTCGTTACTGTATTAATTCCGAATCCTTAAAATTGCAAAAAGAAGAGACTTATGAACAATGATAAAAATGCCTTGGCCACAGTCGGTGGTGGATGTTTTTGGTGTGTAGAAGCCGTATTTCACCAAATAAGGGGCGTAGACAAGGTGATTTCCGGATATAGCGGTGGTAGCGCACCGGGCAGGCCAACTTATCGCGAGGTGTGTTCCGGGCTGACCGGACATGCGGAAGTGGTACAGATCCATTTTGATCCTTCCGTAATTTCCTATGCGGAAGTGCTTACCATTTTTATGACAAGCCATGACCCCACGACCCTGAACCGTCAAGGGGCCGATGTGGGAACCCAATACCGATCCGTTATATTCTATCACGATACCGGGCAAAAGGAAATTGCGGAGCGTGTTCTTCAAGAAGTCAAATCCTATTTTGAAGATCCCATAGTCACGGAAATCAGTCCTTTGGATATTTTTTATGAGGCAGAGGAATATCATCAGGACTATTATGCCAACAATACCGCTCAGGGTTATTGCAGTGCAGTGATTACTCCTAAATTGGCAAAGCTCCGAAAAAGGCATTCGGACAAACTCAGGGATGTTCCTGTATAGAGGAAACGGGCAGGGCCACTTCCCATTAATATATAAAAAGGCTTAGGCAATACACCCACAGCATAATAAACAACGGCCCCAAGATACCGGCTACCGAGCCATTGAGCCGAAAATCGGCCTGGGCCAGTTTTCCTGTACTAAAAGCTATGGCATTCGGGGGTGTGGAGACGGGCAGGAAAAGGGCACAAGACGCACTTAGCCCAATGACCAAAGGCAGCACAATGGGGTTGGACACGGCCCAAATACTGGCGATGGGAATCAAAATGGTAGCCGTGGCCGTATTGCTCATAATATTGGAGAAGAGTACTGTAATAAAGGCAAAGACAAGTACCAATACCCAAAATCCAAGTTCCACATTTTCCATCTTGCCCACAAAATATGAGGCCAGACCTGTCTGCTGAATGGACAGTCCCAAAGACAATCCACCGGCGACCAACATAAGAGTATCCCAGGGAATAGTCCTCACATCATCTCCCGTGGTAATGCTCAACATGGTAAACACCAAAATGGGCAACCCGGAGACCATGGCAGGGGAAATCCCATGAATGTTCCCCGTTAGCCACAGCAACATGGTCACTACCATTACCCCAAGAACAATCCTTCTCTGCCGTTTCAGGTATTCCATTTCAACTTGTTCTTCCGCATCCGCCGGTTCCTTGGTTGCGGTCAAAAAGTCGAGATTCAGTTCATCCAATCCCGATTTATAGACGCGCGTGAGTATGTACCAAACGATAAATACCAATACCAGGGCCACGGGTACACCGAATAGCATCCATTCCAGAAATCCCACTTTAAAGGGTACATTTTTCATGGTATTGATGGCTTCCACGGCTATGGCATTTGGTGGCGACCCTATAATAGTGCCCATGCCACCGATGGCCGCTGCCGCGGGCACCCCCAAAAGCAGTGCCTTAACAAAAGGTTCCTTGTTCTCAAGGGTATTTAGCAAGGGGGCAATGGAGGCAATCATCATGGCCGTCGTCGCCGTATTGGACATAATCATAGAGGCCACCGCAGTGGCCAACATGATACTTAGCAAAACGTTCTTGGGCTTTTTTCCAAAGCGCTTTACGGAGAGTTTAAAGACCTCTACGTCCAGGCCGGTCTTCTCCATGGCAAGGGCCAGGAAAAACCCGCCTAGGATAAGCCATATGACACTATCGCTCCAAGTATCCACAAACTGTCCATATTCTATAAAATTGGGTCCCTCCGGATTGTTGATTTCCGGGTTCCCTAGGGTAAATAC
>JBCBSN010000018.1:0-35137 GCA_039819225.1 Bacteroidota bacterium
AATAGAGGGTGCCCATAACGCCTGACGTACCCAGGGAACGATCGTAGTATCCAAGATGCGTTCATGCTTAGTCCAATGCACCAAATCCCTGGAAGAAAAAGCATCTAGGAAGAGTTGTTTCTCATAGTCATCGGAATACGTAGGGTATACCCAATAGGTATCCCCGAAGACCGCACCTTCAGGGTCGGCATACCAGCCTTTAAAAATGGGGTTCCCTGAAGTTGCTTGAGACGTGGTTTCTCTATTGGTAGCTTTCTTAGACACGTTCCCGCAAGAAACAAGCATAATCGTGACTACTATCCATCCAAAGAAACAAAACTTATTTTGCCCCATAAATGGCATCCAATTTTTCCAAAAGGGCGGTGTACATCGTCTCTCTTTTCGCTTCCAAAGTACCTTTGGCGAATGCCGCTACTTGGGTATGATTTTCCCAAGTGCTGCATGGATTGCCATAGTCCCAAGAAATAGCCCCTTTGACGTCTGTGTAGTAATTGGGCATCTGATCCGGAAAGGGTCTTACATACCTCCCGGCCCAACTTCCTTGGGTAGGGTCGTCCAAGGAACGGTTGGGATCCAGGACATATAATAAGGAAGGCGTATCCCCTACCCTAAAATACTGGGCCCAATCGTGGTTCTTGACCACTTCTTTCATATGCGTTCCCAACTGTCCATATTGGGCCAATCTATGAAACATTTGCCCCGGTTCCTCCCCGGAGAACATCCCGGCGTAGGTCCAGTTCATCTCCACCCACCACAAGTCCCTGAAATTAGGGTTGTTGTACACCTTTTCCCTTCCAAAACCGTTCCAGTTAAGTTGCTCGCAAGGGGCCGATCTGGGCCAATGTTTGGGCATATGGGGAATATCTTTCTCCAACATTACCCCAGTTCCAATGGTTATTAAACGGATATTCCCGGCCAGATCGGGATTTTCAGATAACGCCCTATAAAAAACCTCCATATTGCCCCAAACCAAGACGTAAAGGGGGTCCGTAGTGATTGAAGCGGCCTTCTTAAAAAGCTGAACGGCATCCAAAGTGTCCTTGGCCACTTTTGCCCTTACTTCATCGACTTGGGGATACCCTAAATTCCCAAACTCTAGTTGGTCGTAGTCCCGGGTATAGGCATCCAAAACCAATTCTACGGCCTTGTATCCCCCGGCATCCCATCGATCGGGAACAATACCTTCGATTTGTACCTCATCGGCATACCACATCAAATGAATCAGGGATTGCCGATCGTCCGGATCGCCCTGATCAATGTTTACATCGGTAAAAATAAAAACCCGGGATCGGGATTTTAACGGTGCCTTGCAAGCGGTGGTTAAAATACCGACCGCGGAAACCAAGAAAAGTGCCTGGATACATTTTTTCATCCTAATTCTCAAATCTATTTTGTTTATAATTGAATTTATTTTGCTACGGCCCTGATCGCCATATAGGGCCGTTGGGGCAAAGGGATTTCCACCGTTCCGCTAAAAGTGCCCGATACCTTGTCCACGGTCATGTTCCAAACATCCAAAACCTCCACTTGGTAACTTTTATCCTTTGAGAGTTTTAAGCGACCCGCGGCCTGTTGACTGTTCCCATAATAATGGAGAAAATAATAGTCCTCTTTGAACAAATAGGTCGCTTTGTTCCATTTGTTATGAAATGGAACCAGCCCTTTTTCCGGAGCCTCCCGCATTATCTGGGCCAAGAACTTTAACCTTTCCGGACTCTTGCCGTAAAGTTTTCCTCCCTTGGCCCACCACAGGATATTTTCTGGGTGAAGGTAGGTTTCCCCATGGGAGGCATACCCCCCTCGACAATACAATGTCCAAAAGCGGTTTACCGTTTCCTCGGCAGTTAGATTGCCCCAATCAAAAGGGACGTTGCCCTCATAGACAAATTCGTCATTGATAACCGGTTTTAAATACGTTTCCCTCCATTTTTGGGTTTCTTCCAAATAAGGCGTCTGTACGCTTAAATGGGTAATCCACGGTTGGGAATGATTATACCAGGCCTTGCCATTGTGGATAGATTTTAAGTGGTCGTAGGGATCGCGCGCCATTAACTCCTTAAAATAGGTTTCCCATTCGGCCTCTGGTTTATGCATTACGTCATACTCGTTGGCCATACTCCACCATACATTCCTATAGGCCGCCAAACGGGCCACTAAATATCTGATGTAGTGCAGGTTTTCCACTATGCTTCCTTGGCTAAAATCCCAACCGGTCTTATCATAGGGATGGATAATTATGACATCGGCCTCAATATGGCGTTCTTTTAGTTCCTGGATCTGTTTTTCCAAATGTTGAAAGAAAGCCACATTGAAACGGGAACGGTCCCACCCGATATCCAAGGCACCTTGGAAGGGGTAAAAGGGTGGCTCATTGGACACATACCTACCATAATACTTGGGCATAACGGTCATCCTGATCTTATTGAAGGCCTCACCTTCCAAAGTTTCCAAAGTCTGATCGATCAACTCTTGCGGCTGGTGTATCCAGGCGTAGGCCGTAGTCCCTAGCACATAAAAGGGAGTGCCATCGGCATATTTAAAATGAAAGGTATCCCGGACGGAGACCGGCCCGTGGTTGCCCTTTTTTGCAGGGGTACAGGTAAACCTGCCCGTCTTACCATTCAATTCCGGTAGATTACTGGTGACCGTATAAGTCCATTTTCCCACATTTTGGGGCATAAATCGAATTTTATAGGTCTGGTCCCCGTCATAAAAGCCATCTACGTGGTAGCGGCGATTTTGATATTGAAATTCGGCCTGTAGTTGCACCTCTGTAAAGGGGTTATCCACTTTGGGGCCCCTTAACTCAATCTCAAAAATCTCCCATCGTTCCGTTGCCCAAAGAGTGATGGAAACGAAACTTAACCATAAACAAAGGATGAATTTCATCGGTCGTATTTTTTGTTATTTTGAAATGGAATAGTACGATTCTTTGAAAATTTTGGTGCCCAAAAATTTTTCAATATGGCCTTGGATTTTACCATTTTGAGATCATCGAACTCGTCTTGGGTTTTTCTTCTACCTGTGATTTTCACATTTTGCACCCTAATTTTGCCTTTTTATCCCGGCGTAGCTATGGCTATGCAGCTCAAAAAAGCCTTCATTAGGGCACAAAAGCCAAAATTCTCGCTCACGAACAAAAACACAAGACGAGTTCCTTAGCCCAACTGAAGTCCCCTTCTCCGCACCCAAAAAAAAGCAAATACCATATTGGGCACCCAGCAGAGCCATGCCACAATGCGATAAGCGATCACAAAATCGTCAAAAATTACCGTTAAAAGGGGAAGCCAAAGTCGAAGCGTAACTGCGGCGAAACAGGCGGAATAGCTATAGACCATCATACCTTGATGCAGTGCAACATCCCCCTTGCGAATTGCCGTATAGGCCCTTAGGGTGAAAAACAACCAAACACAGCCCAGCGTGGCAAATCCTATGGTGGTCACCATACCGCCGGTAGCGTACATGGCAATATAAAGGGCACAAACACCGCTAACCACGGCAGAAAGCACATACAACTTGCCAACGGCCCTATGTCGCCCTAAATTGGCATCCCTTAGCTTTTTGCTGAACTGTGCCCAACCCACCAACAAAGCAAGACCTCCAAAAAGGATATGCCCGTAGAAGCCAACGTTCCAAACCGTATTGTTGAGCAAGACATCACTTTTGGAAGCCAACAGGCCAAACTCCCTATCTATTACAAAATATAAAAGAGGGTACAGCCCTATGGCTATGGCCAGCACTATAAAAACGATCCAGGCGACCCAATTGGTGGTTTTCATGTTTTTGTTACCGGATTAGTATAGACCCCTATCAGTCTTCGGAAATTACGGCTTTTTATTGGAACTCCCTATTTAGGATAAACCGCAAAGCCTCTAAGCTACTCTTGGAAAACGTGTTAGACATGCTGATCAATAAGAATAGTATTGCCATCTGGATCGGTAATGACCAAACTTGCAGGGCCATTGGTACTCTCATCCACTTCCTGTATCAACGGGATATCGTGATCCCTTAGGCTCTTTTGAATGTGCCTTACATCATCAAACTCTTCCAAGGCACGGGCATTTTGATCCCAGCCCGGATTAAATGTTAGAATGTTGTTCTGGAACATGTCCTGAAAGAGACCGATCAAGGCATCGTTGTTCTTCATGATCAAATAATTCTGTTCCATGGCACCGGCGAAGACAGCAAAGCCCAGTTTTTCATAAAAATCCTTGGAAGCTTGAAGATCCTTTACGGCGAGGCTAATGGAAAATGCACCTAGTTTCATATATATAAATATATTGGATTTAAAGATTAAAATTCGTTTTTAGCCGGAACAAACTTGTCGCTATTTGTTTGTATTTCAACGGTCAACGATATCGCCAGCTGCTTAAATCCGCACCTGGGGGCGCACTCTCGGCAATGCGTTTCATGATCTTGGGAACATACATGCTGTTGTACCGTAGACGGGATATGTGATTGGGGAGATCCGGATCTCCGTTCCAGCAGTGTTCCGCCCGATCTCCGTATAGGACCTCACCACCATAGTAAGGTTCTGTGGTACTTTCCAAAAAATCTTCCATGAGGTAAACTGCGTTGTTCAGATAATAATTGTCCATATCACCGCAATAGATATGGATCTTGCCCTGGAGGTGTTTCCCCAATTTTGACCAATCCCGTTCCAGAATATGGCGCAGATCATAATTCTCCCTCCAAAATTGGGCTACTTCATTGTTTATCTTCCCGCTCATTTTATCCCAGATTCGTTCAGGGTATCCATCGGCACCCTGAGGGGAGTAAGTAGCCTCCCAAATATCCCATTGTTGGCCCGATCTGCTTTTATCGCCCAAAACCAGTTCCAAATGATTGTACTCCCTTACGCTGGTTTGTACATGTCCTAGATAATCCCTATGCGCAGGAACTTCCATTTTTTTATGCGCACTTGGGTAATAGTAGGCGTTTTTGTCCTCATAGATATTGGTAAGGCAATAGGCCCTGAAGTCTATGGGATCGGGGCAGGCGGCAAAACATCCATTGTACTCTTCTGGATACATGACCTGTACGGCCAAGGCTTCCCATCCACCCGTTGAACCCCCGTACAAAAAGCGCGACCATCCCTGGCCCAGGCCCTGAAACTCCTTTTCTATGTATGGAATAAGCTCATAGGTAATAGCATCCCCATATGGCCCTTGACTGGCCGAGTTTACTGCATAGGAATCGTCATAATAGGGCGTAGGATGCTGTATTTCCACAATCAACATACGTGGGAAATCGGGTTCGTTCCAACGTTTATAGAAATCGTAGGCCTCTTGTTGCTGCATTATGTTATACCCTTCCACACCAAAGCGATCGGAATATTCCGGTTTTAGATTTGAATCTGGCGGAGTTGTCCGGAATCCCCCAAAATCCGAGGGGAAATGCCCATGAAAGATCATTAAGGGATATTTGGCTTCCGGATGCGCGTCAAAATCTTTGGGCAAGAGTATATGGGCACCCAGATACATATCCCTGCCCCAGAATTTTGATAGTTTTTCGGATTTTATCCTAATATGTTTTATCCATTCGGTATCCTTTGGCGCTTTAATAGGCGGAATCACCTGATCCATGATTACGTTAAACGCCTTGACATCGTTTTCAGGAATAACTACCTTAAAGGGTTTGCTGTACAGATTTCCCTGGGATTTGTTCCACTGCTGGCCCTCGCCATTGTCCATGGGGAGTTTTACGGTATGCCCTGTAGCCAAGGTGAAAGTATCGTAGACATGCAATAGGGCCTGAACGGTATATTCCCCGGGAGGAACATCAGCCAGGCTTTGATAGGGAAACCCAAAAACGGTCTCATCAAAGACCTGTATTTCCCCGACACCCATCCCTTCCACATTCATGCCAAAAACGATTTGGCCATTTAGCCCGGCATTGATTTGAAATCGCGGTTCTTCCTCATCCGCATTGGACAACATCAACAATAAACGGCCATCCTTAGCTTGATTAATCGCCGTATCCGAAAAGGATACCGCAAAGGTTACTTTTGAATTTCCGGGAACATCCCCCTTGCAGCCCATAAGGATCAAAAGAAGCAACATATAAAATAAGGATATCTTCTGCATCTACTTAAAAGTACTCGTTTTCTATAAAATCAGGTTAAGGCCCAACCTCCAAAATAATCCTTTTATAGGCTGTTAGGGGAAGTTGTCCATTATCCGTTACTCGGAGTATCACGTGAATAGTCTTCCTATTGGCCGTTTTGGGCACTTTCACTTGGGTTTTTGACTCTTGAACGTCTTGTATTATGCCGTCGTGGGCAGTGGGAAAATTTCCGGCCTCCGAGTAAACAAACCAATGAAAACGAAGCGCGTCGCCATCGGGATCGTATGAACTTGAGGCATCCAGGGTAACTGTATCGCCTGCAGGAACTTTCACGTATACCGGTCCGGTATCCTTGGCATTGCCAAGAACAACGATGGGTGCATGATTGACCTTTGATCCCTCTCTCGATCCCCATTGTACCCGGGCAGCAAAATCATTTTGGAAATCTGAACGCCAGCGGAATACCGTGGCCATATTGGAAGGTTCTGGTTTTCCTGTTTCCCCGTCCCAATAGCGGTCTTCCGTATCCGTGAAGTGCCTGGGGGCTTGTTGCTTAAAACGACCTCCCCATCCGCCCCATTCCGGATGCTCGGGAACATTAAGACCGTTGGGCAAAAAATAGAGCCAAGATGGGGAATCGCCCTCCTTCATGGCCCCATATGGATTAAGGTCTTTACCGCCTGTAAAGGCTTTATCCGGATAGGTATTGGCTAGGGGATTCTTCCCAATGATATGGGTATGGAGCCACTTTCGCGAGGTTAGGGACATATCTCCCCCAAGGAACATACCGCGGTAGGATGAAGCCCATTTGTTCCCATAGGGATCAAGGGCCTGTATTAACCAAAGATCCGGAAATTCATTGCTAATCCATTTGTTGGAAGAGTCCTGTTTTCCAATACAATAAACCCTTAATTTCTTAACAAAATCGGCTTGTTCCGCACTAGTAAAGGTTTGCCTAACCTTCCATAAGGCCTGGGCCAGATCACAGGCCCCTCCCCATACCGAAATGTGAACGGGAACCTTTGATTTTTGGACCGTTTCAATAATCCAATCGGAACCTTCAGTATCATGTCCAAGGCCCACATAGGTCTCCACCGGTATCTTGACCCCATTTTTATTGCTCCCCGGTTTTACCAGGGAATGAAGGTAATCTGCGGAGGGATAGCCCGGGGCATTTAATCGCAACCGATCTTCGATCAATTCGTATTTTGAAATCAGGTCATGAAGAATGTCATCTCGTATCAACGGGGGCTCATGGGCATAGTTTGAATCGGCATTCGCAATGAACCCCTTACAATTAAATTCATTGGCATAGTGCAAAAACCTGACGAAAGACTGTTGATCATCCGGATCTTGGCCAATATCCGTAGTGATGATCAAGGTCGGTTTTTGGGCATGAACCCAAGCGCTAAATCCCAATACGATTAAAAAGAATAGCAGTAGCCCGCTTTTTCCAGTAGTAGATTCCACGATTGACTTTCCATATAAACTACCCAAAAGATACGTATTCTTAAGTTAGGTTGAAATACCAAATCCCGTATACAAACGTTATGGAATTACCTTAACCCTATTCAATTACCCACTTATTTAGCATATTATGAGGAAGTTACTATATGCGGGATGCCTTCTACTATGGGTCATAGGAGTAGCCAGCTGCGAAAACAACGAAGGTGAGAGTATTGATTTTATTATACCCAATGACAGTACACAAATAGCCATTGATAGGGATTTAAAGTAGTAAGCCAGCCCATATATAGGTATCAGAACTCAAATCCCAAATATCAAAAGGGTATGCGGGCCGGCGGGTCTAGATCGCATATTTCAAAACACGCTCTTAAACACCCCGATGTAAGCATACCAAAAGAGCGAAGTCCATTATTTTCGGGCCCTATGCCGGTCCCTGGCCAACAAGGTATTTTTAAGAAGCATGGCTATGGTCATGGGTCCTACCCCGCCGGGTACCGGGGTAATATATGAGGCCTTTTTGCTGACATTCTCAAAATCAACATCCCCGGTAATATAATAGCCTTTTTCCCTGGTCTCGTCTGGCACCCTTGTAATGCCTACATCTATGATTACCGCATCGTCCTTGACCATTTCGGCCTTTAAAAAACCCGGTACGCCCAAGGCGGAAATAATAATGTCCGCCTGGGTGGTGATCTGGCTAATGTTCTTGGTACGGCTATGGGTGAGCGTCACCGTAGAGTTCCCCGGAAACCCCTTGCGCCCCATAAGGATGCTCATAGGCCTTCCCACAATATGGCTCCTGCCGATCACTACGGTGTGCTTTCCCTGGGTCTCCACGTCATAGCGCTCCAGCAGTTCCAAAATACCAAAGGGTGTTGCCGGGATAAATGTACTCATGTCCAGGGCCATTTTACCAAAATTAGTGGGATGGAAACCGTCCACATCCTTATCCGGATGCACGGCCAATAAGACCCTTTGGGTATTGATCTGGGGCGGAAGCGGTAGCTGCACAATAAAACCGTCTATGTTGTCATCCCCGTTAAGCTCCTCGATTTTTTTCAACAATTCCTGTTCCGAGGTAGTCCCCGGCATACGCACCATGGTGGACTCAAAGCCCACACGCTCACAGGAACGTACTTTGCTCCCCACATAGGTAAGACTGGCCCCATCATTGCCTACAATGACCGCGGCTAAATGGGGGACTTTTTCGCCGCGTTCCTTCATTTGGGTCACTTCCCCGGCAATTTCTTCTTTGATCTGGTTGGATATCTTTTTTCCGTCTAGTAGTTTCATTTTGGCAATTCAAAGTTCAAGGTTTCAGGTGCAAGGTTTCAGGTTCGAAGTGTCAGGTCTTCCCTCTTTCGTGGAACTTTGAACCTTTGTAGCCCGATTTAGACAAGTAGCTCATAAAAGAACTTATCTTTCGACTTTCTAAAAGTACTTTCTCCATTTGGATTTCAAAAGTAGCCCTATCAATATGATTTCTGTCCAAGGTCCGGTACAGTTGTGATCTTAATTCCCCACAAGATGCCTTTGCAATACTTAAAAACTGGATGAATTCCCTATTTCCATTTCGTTCAAAACCCTCGGCAATATTATCCATCACCGATCCCGAACACTTATCCATTTGATCTCTTAGGGCGAAGTTTTTACCTAAATTAGTGGTTTCTATAAGCGTATAGATATCTTGACATATTTCCCATGCCAGTTGCCAAATCTCCAAATCTTCGAAACGTTCTATTTTGGACATACTCTAAATATTTGAATTTTAAGGTTCTGCCTTGAACCTGAAACTTTACACTTTGAACTTGAAACCTTAAACCCCATTGCGATGTTACTACTTTATCTCGGTCTTTATAAGATCTAGAATAGTATTTACATCCTTCATTAACGGATCATAATGGGAATCCTCCATGGATAAACTGGTCAAATAGAACATAAGAACGTTGTTTTCAAATTCCAGCGAATTGAGCATGTCTAAATTACTGATCTGATTTTCCTTTTTCGGGAACATACTCGCCGTATCCCCATTGGTCTGTTCCAATATGGTTCTGATACTATTGTTGGCCCCGAACAAATCCATTACCCGGCGCCTTTGGGCATTCAGTTCCTTTTCTTGTCCGTATATATCTTCCAAGGTAGCCATCCAAGTGGCCAATAACATCCTTAGGCTTGTATTTGATATGTCCTTAAGTGTGCCGGTATTCAACATCTCATTCAAAAGGGCATTGTTTGGGTTAAAGGCGATGTCATTGGAAAATGAGCGCATCAACAATTCCGAAAACTCTTTCTCCGTTAGTGAAGCATCAGGATTGAAGGTGTGGGTCAATAATTTCTGGGCTCCCCCGTAATTTTCTTGATTCACCCTCATTAATTCCTCTAATTTTAGTTTACTGACGTGAAACTCGTTCCGGAGTTCTTTTAGATAGGTCTGCTCCTTTTTTTCCCTAATGTTATCTTGTTGGGCATTGTTAATGGCAAGGGCGATCAATATCCCAATAACCACCAAGACAATCTCCCCAAGTGCATAAACCAGATACTTGCCGACCTTGCTTTCTGTAAACAGACGATATCTAATTTTCCTAAAAAATCTCATTATATCCTGACTATGGGCAATCCACCAGCCTAAAATATCTCTTCGGAAAAACTCTCCTAACGATTAATTACGCCCCAATCCACCCATCATCTGCATCATCTTTTTGCCGCCACCGCCTTGCATCATTTTCATCATCTTGCCCATTTGGTTGAATTGCTTTAGCAACTGGTTTACATCCTGTACGCTGGTGCCGCTTCCCTTGGCTATCCGTTTTTTACGACTTGCATTCAGTTTAGCCGGATTAGAACGTTCGTCCGGGGTCATGGAATGGATAATGGCCTCAATATGTTTAAAGGCGTCATCATCTATATCCACACCTTTTAAGGCCTTGCCCATGCCCGGAATCATGCCCATGAGATCCTTCATGTTGCCCATTTTTTTGATCTGCTGGATCTGGCTCAGAAAATCATCGAACCCAAAACGGTTCTTGGCTATTTTTTTCTGGATCTTCCTCGCTTCCTCCTCATCAAATTGTTCCTGGGCCCGCTCCACGAGGGATATCACATCGCCCATGCCCAAGATGCGATCGGCCATCCTGGAAGGATGAAAGACATCAATAGCCTCCATCTTTTCACCGGTTCCAATAAACTTAATGGGCTTGTCGACCACAGACTTTATGGAGATTGCGGCTCCGCCACGGGTATCCCCATCCAGTTTGGTAAGGATTACCCCATCAAAATTTAGGACATCGTTAAAGGCCTTGGCCGTGTTCACGGCATCCTGGCCGGTCATGGCATCTACTACAAAAAGGGTTTCCTGAGGGGCCACGGCCTTATGGATGTTGGAAATCTCCTTCATCATCATTTCATCCACCGCCAAACGGCCGGCGGTATCAATGATCACTACATTAAAACCTTCCGACCGGGCCTTGGTTGTAGCCGCCCGGGCAATGGCAACGGGATCGTTGTTATCCCTGTCCGAGTAGACCTCTACCCCAATTTGATCCCCAACAATATGTAACTGGTCAATGGCCGCCGGGCGATAGACATCACAAGCCACCAATAGGGGCTTTTTGGACTTTTTCGTTTTAAGGTAATTGGCCAACTTCCCTGAAAAGGTGGTCTTTCCAGAACCTTGTAGACCTGACATCAAAATTGTGGACGGTTTGCCGGAGAGATCAATACCTTCGGATTCGCCGCCCATAAGCTGGGTAAGTTCGTCCTTTACGATCTTTACCATCAACTGCCCAGGCTGTAGCGTGGTCAAAACGTTTTGTCCCAGTGCCTTTTCCTTGACCCTATTGGTGAATTCCTTGGCTATCCTAAAATTGACATCGGCATCCAAAAGGGCCCTGCGCACCTCTTTTGTGGTCTCCGCTACATTGATTTCGGTTATTTGTCCATGGCCCTTTAGTACGTGTAGGGCCTTGTCCAGCTTTTCGCTTAAATTGTCGAACATGATCTTATCGTCTTTTGAAGGAGGACAAATTTAAGCAATAAAAACTTCTTGAAACTGAACGTGAAAGGTAATGGGTATGCCCCAAATTTCAATCCCCTCCGAGTCCGCCCAGAAACGGCCCCACCCCGCCCGAACGTGCCTTTTCGGTACGGGCGTGCTTCCCTTGGCCAACGGAAGGAACAGCAAAAGCTACCTTCCCCTATAATTACCAGGAACAAGCATTGATGAAAAATAAAAAAGGCCAATCAAAAATTGATCGGCCTCTTTCCGGGATGTGGGGCAAAAAAGGGTACTACATTCGCTCAAAGATCAGTATATCCGAACCTTGACTTTCATCGTCTCCATCTACATCGTCATCGTTATCGGTCATCCTTATCCTATTGTCGGTACGTTCTCGAATTTCCCAATCCTCGGATAATTCCCGGAAAAGGTCAGGGCCGGCAAAGAACAATTCAAAATCCACATCGGTTTCCTCCAAAGCATCATCGTCATCCTCCAAATCCGTTATAGTCCAAGCCCCCGAAACCGCGGTGCTTCCGTTTGTAGCCCCCAAAGTCCCATCCGTATTAAAGGTGAAGACATATCCGAGAAAGTCGTCCGTACGATCTACTTCCTCGTTCACATAGCTAGCAATGCGCCATTCGCCATCGGTGACGGTGGCTATCACCGCTTCGGCATCTATTCGGGTCTCTTGCTCTTGATTATCGTTGTCATCCGTGCTACAGCTCCAACCCAAAAAGAGCAGGGAAGTTATCAGTAGGTTAAAAAATGAGGGGAGTGTTTTCATGGTTTCCAGTTTATTGTTCCGATTGAAAAAAATCCCCAAGACCTATGGTGGCCTTGGGGAAGTCCCCCGTTAATCAAAAATCCGTTCCAAAACGAGATGGTCATACCCGCCATCATCGTTTTCATGTTTCAGTTCCAAACGTTCCTGGTTTACCTCCAGGACAACATAATCATTGGCCAAGGGGGCAAAATTGCTGCCCCGGCGGAAGGCTATGATCATTTCCAATCTGTATTCTGTATTTCGGAATACGAACCACCGGCCTTTGCTGATCTCCTCATCATCGCCATTCCTTACCTCAAGACTTCCATCGTCATCAATGTATAAGGAAATATCAGCATAGGCTTGGGTAGTTTCGTCCCCGTTTTCCATAAATTTTGCAATCTGCCATTCCGTGTCTTCAAAAATGTTCCTTAGGAAACCAACATCTTCGTCATCATCGTCATCGTCATCACAATTTCTTACCAGAACCAGTTCATAGAAGGTGCCCTCCACATTGAATTTCAGGAACCTATCCTTCATATCGGACAACAACCATTCAAAGCTCACCCCAGGCTCATCCCCCATGGTAATCGCCATAATCAATCGCCCATTCTCATTAGTGGTAATGGCCCAAGTACCCTGGTATTCCGTCTCCTCATCGCTTAGGGTAACAATGCCGTCATTCTTAAACTCGAACGCAAAACCTAACAGCCTGTTTATATGTTCGCCGTTGTTCTTTACCCTTTTTATGACCCAATTGCATTCCTTCAAGGCCTCCCGTAACGTATCCGGAGTATCATTGAAAATATTACAGGCCGGGGCCATTATGATCTTGTTCCCATCATCCGAGTACAGCTTTATACGGTTTTCACCTATCTCATAAACGAACCATTCCAAGTTAAAATCCACCAAGGTTTCGAACTCCAGCTTTAAGAGAACCCCGTTTTCGGAGGCGCGTATGTTCCAGTCTCCCTGTAACACGTTGCCCATTCTGTCCCTTACGGTTACCTCATTATCTTCCTTAAAGTTCATTACGTACTCAAAATATTGTTCCGTTTGATCCGTATTGTTCCGCTTTACCTCATTGACCAACCATGGACATTCCATCAAAAGATTTTCCAAACGTTCCTCTGAAAAATCGTCATCGTTATGATCGTCATCATCATCTTCATCACAGGCCTCCCTAGCCCCTTCCAAGGCAGCGGCCAGCTCGGTATTATTGCTTACCCGTAGCTCGGTACCGTCATAGAGTTTTAGGATCAAGGGAAATTGGATGCTCACTAAATCGTCGTCATCCAACCCGGCAAAGAAGCGTCTCATTTCCCTATCGCTCTCCACGGTTACATTACCCGTCTGTTGGTTATTTATATCAAAGGTGAACAGGGTAACGGGATACATAAAATCGATACACTCAATATCATCGTCATCGCCTCCTTCTATACAGTTCGCGGCAATCTCACGAAGATCTTCGATACCATTAAGGGTAATCTCGGTATAATCCCCAAGGGTTATGGTTACCGGAAAAAGAATCTCCAGAATATCCTCGTCGTCATCGATAGCATCGAATATCTCCTCAATGACCTCCAAGTCTTCCTTACCATCAATGGTAAGCTCCAATCCGTTGACCTCCACTTGATAGGGGAAACGGACATTAAAACAACTGGATCCATCCACAATATTGTCAAAAGATCCATCATTGGAAACGGTATTGGAAACCAATTGTACCGTTTCAGAACTGGCATTCAAGATTTCCTGTTCGTTCTGTTCGGGCGCTTCCTCAAACTCTTCCTGGCAGGAGGTAAATACAAATAGCAGGATCAGTAAACCGCCATACACTACATCATTCAAAAACTTCTTCATCGCTTTACTTTTTTATTAATTCAACATGGACGTTTCATTGAAAGCCGTGCCCCTGCAGGACCGCACAACCAAAAAATTCATCGGCAAAAAACTTGCCCGCGTCCATCCCATAAAGATTTGGATTATGGTTTGTTCCCCACTAAAACAATCCACGAACAAAATACCCTACTTCTTTTCGTTTTTTTCAAATATCTTTGACCCCATCCAGGACCATTCTTTAAAACCAGCACATTGAAAACCGGAATACAGGACAACGTATGTGAGGAACAACTCTACAGTTCGCTTTTCCATACCCATTCTAAAACGGTTTTCAACTATATATATTATAAGTTCGGGAACGAGGAAAAGGCGCACGACGCCGTTCAGGAGGCCTTTATAAAGCTTTGGGAAAACTGTGCCAAGGTATCACCGGAGAAAGCCAAATCCTATGTGTACACCGTTGCGAACAATTTGTCGCTCAACATGATCAAGGCGGAAAAAGTACGCCTTAAACATGCGGACAAGAGTTTGAAGAAGAGTAATGAATCCCCTGAATTTCTCTTAGAGGAAAAGGAGTTCAAGGAAAAATTGGACAACGCGCTCAACCGTTTACCGGAAAATCAACGCGCCACTTTTTTATTGAACAGGATAGACGGGAAAAAATACGCCGAGATCGCCGAAATGGAGGGGGTAAGTGTAAAGGCCATTGAAAAGCGCATGCACCTGGCCCTAAAATCCCTGAGGGAGGAAATCGACGGTATTTGATGATAAATGACAAACTCCAAGGGCATTTTCTAAAATTGAGATTGGGGTTTTGGAATTTGGTGTTTCAGAATAAAGTAGGGTTTTTTAAAACTCGATTGTTACTAAGGTATAAAGCCCAAAACGATGCAAGAGAATTACTTGGCAAAATGGCTCAACAATGAGCTCTCGGAAGAGGAGCTTGCGGAATTCAAGAAATCCGACGAGTATGCCTCTTATGCACGTATTCTAAAGGCTTCCGATACGTTACGGGCCCCAAACTTTGATAGCGAAAAGGCGTATGCCACACTGCGGCAACGGCGGGATATCAGCGGTACCAAGGTGGTACAATTGCACCCGTTCCGCAGTTTCCTTAAAGTGGCGGCGGTCATTGCATTGCTGTTAACGGCTTCCTATTTTTTCTTGAATACCTTGGATGAAGAGGTTACCACACAGTTTGCCGAGAACAAGGAAGTTGTACTTCCGGACGAATCCGAGATACTACTCAATGCGGATTCCCATATAACCTACAGCGAAAAGAATTGGGAAAAGGACCGTTATGTTACCCTGGAGGGCGAAGCCTTTTTTAAGGTGGCCAAGGGCAAACGTTTTACCGTAGCTACCAAGGACGGCACCGTTACCGTTCTAGGCACCCAGTTTAACGTGGAAAACCGGAAGGATTTCTTTGAGGTAAGCTGTTATGAAGGCCTCGTAAGTGTACTTTTCAAAGGTGCCGAGACCAAGCTTCCGGCCGGGAACTCTTTTTTGGTCATCAACGGAAAAATCCGCTCCAACAAGGTTGCCGAAAACACCATACCTTCCTGGGTGCGCGATGAAAGTTCCTTCAAGAGTATTCCCTTGGGCTATGTGTTGGACGAGTTTGAAAGGCAACATAATATTACCGTGCGGACCCAAAACATCGATTTAAATCAATTATATACCGGCACTTTTAGCAACACAAATACAGATTTGGCGTTACAGAGTATAAGTGTCCCTTCCCAAATTAAATATAAACTGGAGGGGAATAAAGTGCTGTTCTATGCCGAAAACGCGCCCTAGACACTTTTTTTTCATTCTTATCCTTATTTTTCTGCTTGGCCCTATCCAAAATGGAACGGCCCAGGAGAAAGTTGGCACCATTCCACTTTTTACCTATCTGCAAGACCTGGAAGAACGGTTTAACGTAAAGTTCTCCTACGTGGACGAGGATATAGAACCCCTTAAAATAGCGATTCCCGAAAGCGGTTCCCTATCTGAAATTCTATCTTGGATACAGACCGAGACCCAGCTGAGGATACAGAAGCTTAACAACAGGTACTATACCATTGCCCAAAGCCCGATTATCGACATCTGCGCCACGGTTTTGGATAATTTTGAACAGAACACCGTTAACGGGGCTACGGTAAAGGTGCTGGATAGCGACGTTGCCCTTATTACAGATGTGGACGGCAACTTTACCATGACGGATATTCCCAAGGATGCCATTCTGGAAATTAAACATCTGGGGTTCAAAACTTTGTTTATAAGGGCCAGGGAACTGATCGCCAAACCTTGCAAAAAATTGATGCTGGCCGAGTTCTATCACCAACTGGACGAAGTAATCATACACCAATTCCTTACTACGGGCCTTACGCGTATGGCGGATGGAAGCATCCAAATGAATACGGGCGATTTTGGAATTCTCCCCGGATTGGCAGAACCGGACGTGCTACAGACCATACAGGCCCTTCCCGGGATAAAGAGTATAGACGAAACCGTATCCGACATCAATATCAGGGGCGGCACCAACGACCAGAACCTTATCCTTTGGGACGGCATCAAAATGTACCAGTCCGGTCACTTTTTTGGGCTTATCTCCGCCTTTAATCCCTACCTTACCGATAAGATCACCCTGATCAAAAATGGTACTAGTGCGCAATACGGAGACGGGGTAAGCGGGGTATTGGATATGCGTACCAAAAATGAAATCTCCCCTACCTTCTTTGGAGGGGCGGGCCTAAACCTTATTGGAGGTGATCTTTATGGCCAAATTCCGTTGAGCCCAAAATTAGCCTTTCAATTCTCCGGGAGGCGTTCCTTGACCGACTTCCTGGAGACCCCAACCTATGGCAGGTTTGTGGAACGGGTGTTCCAGGATACCCAGGTCACCAGCGATAACGACTTCTATTTCTATGATTTTACCGGAAAGCTTTTGTACGACATCGATCCCGACCATAAATTGAGGATAAGCTTTGTCAATAGCAACAATAGGCTAGAGTATCAGGAAACCAACGAAGACGACTTTCGAAGTTCCGAGAGTATTCTAAATCAAACCAACGTGTCCTTTGGGGGAAGTTGGGAAAGCCAATGGTCCCCTCGGTTTTCTTCCCTACTCCACCTCTATTATACCCGATACAACCTGAACGCGGAAAACAGCACGGCAAACGGACAGCAAAACCTTTTCCAAAACAACCAAGTGCTGGAAACTTCCCTAAAACTGCATACCCGATTTAAAATCCTTGAGGGGCTTGACTGGCATAATGGGTATCAACTTACGGAAACGGGTATTCGCAACGCCACGGACGTTACCCAGCCTCCCTTTAAAAGCGATATTAAAGGTGTGCTGCGGTCCCATGCGCTGTTTTCAGAACTGGAATATGGTTCCAAAAATGGTAGGTTTAACGCCAGGAGCGGCGGGCGGCTTAATTATATTACAGATCCCGGCACCTTTGACACCTTTGAACGCTTTATTTTGGAACCGCGACTCAACGTAAATTATGCCCTTTCGGAACATCTTAATGCCGAAGCCAAAGGGGAATTCAAGAGCCAGGTCACCAATCAGGTGGTAGACCTGGAGCAGAATTTTTTAGGCATCGAAAAAAGACGGTGGATCCTATCCGATAACGATTCCCTTCCCATTACCCGGAGTAGGCAGGCCTCCTTGGGCCTGAACTTTGATCACCCCAAGCTCTACATTGGGGTAGAAGGTTTTTACAAGCAAGTCCGTGGCATTAGTACGGCTACCCAAGGCTTTCAGAACATAGATCAGTTTAATGGGGAAATAGGGCAATACGATGTAAAGGGCATTGAATTCCTGATCAACAAGAAGACCAAGGATTACAGCATTTGGGCCGGATATACCTTTAATGTAAACAATTATACCTTTCCGGATATCGACCCCAGCGAGTTCCCCAACAATTTGGATGTGCAACACAACCTTACCTTGGCGGGCACCTATACCCATCGGGGGTTTAAACTTGGGGTAGGCCTTAACTACCGATCCGGAAGGCCCTTTACGGAACCCGATCCAGAAGATCCCATAAATACGGATTTCTTCCCTAGCCGTATCAATTTCCAATCGCCCAACAGTAGTCGATTGCCGGAGTTTATCCGTGCCGATGCCTCCGCCATTTACGAGTTTTCCCTGAGCCCTAAGCTAAAGGCTTCCCTAGGGGCATCCGTCCTGAACTTTACCGACCGAAGGAACATCCTTAATACCTTTTACCGCATTACCGATGAAGGCCAAATAGAGGCCATTGAGCAAATTTCCCTGAGAATTACACCCAATGCAAGTTTTCGGTTGCGGTTTTAAAAGTTTTTAAAAAAGACCCGGAAGCCGTCATGTTTTTTAAAATATCTTTTTGGGTACCTTTATCCTAGAACCTTTTGTTAAAGGACAAACTACCATTTACAACAATTACAAAGCATACCATGAAAGTAACCCCTGAACATAATGAACGAATGGCAAAATTGACCTTTGCTTCGGTTTATCCACATTACCTGGCCAAGGTTGAGAAAAAGGGCAGAACTAAAGAAGAACTGCAACAAGTGTTGGAGTGGTTAACGGGATTTGATGAAGCTAGAGTACAAGAACTCATTGATATAAAAGTGACTTTTAAGACCTTCTTTGAAAAGGCGGACTTAAACCCCAACGCCCACTTGATAACAGGCGTCATATGTGGTTACCGAATCGAAGAAATCGATAATTCCCTGACCCGGCAAGTACGGTATTTGGATAAACTGGTAGATGAATTGGCGAAAGGTCGTAAAATGGAGCGAATTTTACGAGTGGAAAAGTAGTAAAAATGGGGATCGACACGGGTAGCTGTTGTGTTAACCCTTGATTGATTGGCCTTCCATACTTTTTTTTGGGTGTTTTTCTATAGGACGAATCGGATCAAAGACGTCTTCCCTAAGGACGACCATGACCTTACCCATATAATAGAACGTTAACGATGTATCACGTTTAATCCAAAAGAGTAGGATTAATAGGTACTATTCGCTATATCCACCCGTTATGGTAGTGTGATTTTAATCAGGTATTAAACCTTTCTCAGGAAAACACGTCCAATGATAAAAAGCACACCATGTGGTATCGATTGTTGTTCGCCATACTTTCTTTTGCGGTTTTAGGTTGTTCTGAATCCGATGATTCCCCGGTAATCGACATGGAAGAGGGCAATTTATATTTTCCCCCGTCCAATTCCGGAGTATGGGAAACGACCGACCCCAATGAATTGGGCTGGAACCAATCCGGACTAAATGAACTATTCACCTATTTGGAGGTAAACGGGACTAGGGCATTTTTGATCCTAAAGGATGGGAAAATCGTTGTAGAGGAATATTTTGGCAATACCGTTCTGAATACGGCTCCATTCGATAAAAATTCCCTGTGGTATTGGGCTTCGGCTGGGAAAGCGCTTACGGCCACCCTGGTGGGAATTGCCCAACAGGAAGGCGACCTGGATATAGACGTTCTAAGTTCCGAATATCTGGGGGAAGGTTGGACAAGTATCCCACAAGACAAAGAACAATTGATAAAGGTAAGGCATCAACTTACCATGACAACGGGCTTGGATTACGATGTATCCAATTTGGATTGTACCCTACCCTCTTGCCTTACGTACAGGACGGATGCCGCCGATCAATGGTATTACCATAACGCACCCTATACGCTTCTTGAAAAAGTAGTGGAAAATGCCACCGGAACAAACTATAACGATTACACCGATCAAAAAATTGGGGCCATTACAGGAATGAACGGACAATGGATCTCACAAGAATTCAATAATGTTTATTGGAGTACGGCAAGGGATATGGCACGATTTGGGCTTTTAATACTGAATAAGGGGACATGGGATAACATCGAAATTCTTACCGATGAAGATTATTATGACCAAATGACCGATACCTCGCAAGACCTGAACCCATCCTATGGTTATTTATGGTGGTTAAATGGAAAAAACTCGATTATTTTTCCAGGCCTGCCCAACTCCTTTAATAGGCCACTTTCGGAAAATGCCCCGGACGACCTGTTCGCAGGAATGGGAAAAAATGGACAATTTGTAGAAGTGATCCCCAGCAAGAATATGGTGGTGGTCAGAATGGGCGAAGCCCCTGAGGAAGCATTGGTGCCTATAGCCTTTCATGACGAAATGTGGGAGAGGATACTTTTGATTTTGGAATAGTGAAAAACAGTTTGCAGTGGCGGTTTCAGGTTCAAGGTTCAAGGTTCCAACAAAGTCTAAAAATCCGAACTCCTAAACTTGTAAACCTATAAACTCATAAACCCTTGAAATTAGCAGTAGGCAATTGCAGTAAGCGGTTTCAGGTTAAATCCTGACCGCTCAACTTCTACACTCCTCAACTTATTACTACGAACAACAGACTAGAAACGGCAAGCATTGTGCAATTCCAGGTTCAAAATTTCCGGCAACCATATCAATTCACCCAAAAAAAGTACTACATTTAATCTCAACATGGACGGTGTCATGGCATCTTTGGTTTCATGAAATAGAAGGTAAATACCCTTCCGAAAATAAAACAATCAATGAAACGATTCCTTATCCTTTCAACTTTGGTTTTTTTTCTTTCGCTCTGCTCCCTTTTGGCACAAACGAAACAAGATTCCTTGGATATTAAACAAGTGGCCCTGGATTATATAGAATCCCAACACCATGTAAATCCGGAACAATTTGAACGTTCCGCCCATCCCAGAATGGTAAAAAGAACATTTTGGACGGATAAGACCACAGGAAAGGAATATTTACGGGAAACCTTTACCGATGCGATGATCCTGCTCGCCGAGACCTATAACCGGGATGGAAAACAGTTTCCCGACCCTCCCAAGAAAGAGATAATTATTCTGGATGTTTATGATAAGACCGCTTCGGTAAAACTTATTGCGGATGATTGGATCGATTATATGCACATTGTAAAACTGAATGGAAAATGGCAATTGGTGAATGTCCTATGGCAATTCAATAATTCTGAAGATCACTGAACCTTTATGGATTGAAATCCATAGATTCGATGCACAATGAAATTGCCCACCTGATGGCCAGGTACGGTTTTAACCTTTAATTGACTAATAAAATGCCCCATGGTATCCAATGACCAATCCTTTTTTACGCTTAACAATGGCCTAAAAATGCCATCCCTTGGCCTAGGCGTTCTTTTTGCCAAAGACGATGGCGAGGTAGAAGATGCCGTATTCTCCGCCCTAAAGGCCGGTTATCGCAAAATAGATACGGCTGCGGCCTATCAAAACGAAATGGGTGTGGGAAGGGCAATACGGGAAAGTGGAATCCCCAGGGCAGAATTGTTTATCGCTACCAAGGTCTGGAACACAGAGCAGGGATATGACAAAACCCTTCTTGCCTTTGAGCAAAGCTTAAAGCAACTTCAAACCGATTATGTAGACCTGTATCTCATTCATTGGCCCGTAAAATCAAAATACAGGGAAACCTACCGCGCTATGGAACACATCCATTCCAGCGGCAGGGCCAAGGCGATCGGGGTATGTAATTTCAGCATAGCGCAGTTGGAAGATCTGATGGGGCATTCAGGTATCGTTCCTGCCGTAAATCAAGTGGAGATGCACCCCCATTTAAATCAAAACGAAATGCTCAGATTTGCCAAAGGACACGATATTCAATTGGAAGCATGGCGCCCCATTATGATGGGGGAAGTGCTGTATATCCCGGAACTCATCGCTATTGGGGAGGCACATCACAAATCTGCCGTACAGATTACCTTACGATGGCTGATCCAAAGGGGGGTGGCCGCCATTCCCAAATCCGTAAACCCAAAGCGGATACTCCAAAATTTTGAATTGTTCGACTTTGAACTCACTCCAGCTCAAATGCAGGTCATAGAGGGTCTTAATCAAAATAGAAGATTAGGGGAAGACTTATCGCATATTGAATGACCTACGGGAGCAACGCTTTCCCCAGTTCCAATACCTTGTCCACAAATTCATCGAAATCCGCATGGGTTACCCGATGACTGGAAATGGCACAGCGCAGACAGTACATACCCTTTAAGGTAGTATAACCGGGCAGCGCCACGGATCGTTCCTCCAACTGAAGTTTGATTTCGGTATTTAGGGTGTTCAGCTCGTCCAGGGAAAGTCCTCCCGGATTATAGCGGAAACAAACGATATCCAAACCTATAGGAGCCACTAGTTCCAAGTGGGGCTGTTTTTCCACAAGACCGCCCAAATAAAGGGCCTGGTCGACATTTCTGGAAATCATTCTGCCTAACCGTAGGCTTCCGTGCTCTTTTAGGGACATCCAAACCTTTAAGGCCCGGAACCGCCTGGAGAGTTGCAGCCCATATTCACTAAACCAGTTTTCCCCGGAGGCCACGCCCCGCGTATTCTTGGCCAAGTACTCCGGAATAAGCGAAAAGGTATTCTTGTGGGCAACCGGATCTCTGACGACAACACAACCTGCCTCAAAAGGCATATGGAGCCATTTATGCAGGTCCAAAGCTACCGAATCGGCACGTTCGATGCCCTTTAACAAAGGCCGCACTTTATCGGAGAGCATGGCCACGGCCCCGATGGCACCGTCTACATGGAACCAGAGGTTTTCTTTTTGGCAAATGTCGGCAATGGCTTCTAGGTCATCGATGGCTCCGGTGTTCACGGTTCCCGATGATCCGATGACCCCTATGGGGCGCAGGCCTTTTTTCCTGTCCGTCTTGATTTGATCCACAAGCGAACCTATGTTTATGGAATAGTCATCGTTCACTGCTATTTTGACAAGACTTTTGGAACCCATGCCCAATAGTTCCACCGCCTTTACATTACAGCTGTGTATTTCAGTGGAGGCGTAAAAAACCATAGTGTTTGTTTGGATACCTTCGGCCCGTATATCATAGCCTGCCTTTGTATTCCGGGCCACCGCCAGGGCCGCATAATTGGCCATGGAGCCCCCACTGACCAGCAGGCCACTAGCCGACTCCGGAAATCCCAATAGTTCGTTGATCCAGAGGATTACCTGTTCTTCCACCTTATGTGCCGCATGCGTACCTCCCCCAAGATTGGGATTAAATACCGAGGCCCAAAAATCCCCCATAACCCCGGAAACGGTGCCATTCCCCATGTACCAGGCCCAAAATCGGGGATGGATATTGCCCATGGGATAAGGCAGTACATTTTCCTTAAGCTCGGCGTAGACGGCTTCGGCGGAATTGGGTTCCTTGGGCAGGCTCGTTGCAAAGCTGTCCAAAACGGGTTTGGGCATTTCCTGCCAAATCTTACGGTCCCGTACCTTTTGGATATAATCAAAGGCATCGTCTACCATTTGGTGCATCAGCGTCTTGGATTTCTCCCAATCCTGGGGGTCTAGGGTTTCAAAATAATCCGATGGATCGCTCATTTGGGTCGTTCAAAGATTTCCTCAAATGTAGCCAACTTATGGTTACCTTTTTAGTGTTAGGATTGGGTAAAAAAATCCCATAATACCCTATCATCATCTTTGGATTCCTAGGGAATCGACAGGCAAGCTAGGCAAAGAGTCCAATTGCATCTTTTGGATTCTTTGTTGCATACCCTCTATTTCACCCAGGGACATGTCTCCCTTTATGGAGTCCTTCAAAAGGGCCATCCGCCTTCGTTCCTCCGCGGAGTAGTCTCCTTCTTCATAGTCTTTTTGCTCCAAATCGGGCGATTTTCGTCCCAACTTCACCTTAAAGTCCTCACTAGGCCCGGTAATGTTCACCGGAATCCCAATGATGCCAAAAGGTGGAAGACCAATGCGCATGCGCAAACTAAGATCCCCGTCCAAGGTGGTCTGGCCCTCGGTGCGTAATCGAAAGGGAGGCACCTTAAACTTAAAGCGTTCCAAAGTAAGCAGGTTGTCCTTTATGGTAGATTTTATTTTAATCCCCGATAGGTCTGGATCATCCAATTCGGTAAATCCGGATTCCTTGGAGACGCTTTTCATCAGCTTATAGCCGTTAAAACGAATTTTTTCTCCGGACACTGTACCACCTCCTTCCAAAGAGGGCAATATGGGCAACATTTGGCCATCCAAGGTGCCGGACAATTCATAATCCATGGAAATGCGCCCCGAAGCTTGTTCCGACGCAGGCACCAGTTCCCGAAACAGCACTATGGTTTCATAGGCCTCCGCTATGTCCAGTCCCTTTCCTTTAAGGTCCATTGAAAAAAGGGCCTCCTTGGCATTAATGGGCCGATAGAACCCATCCAAACGGGCAGCACCTTTTACCATACCCAGTTTCCCGTTTCTTAACAATAGCCCTCCTTCCTTAACGGACAATACCCCTGAAAGCGGTTTAAGGGTCAAAGCATTGTACTGCAGGGAATCTATGTGGAGCTGCAGGCTTATATCCACATCCTGGGGTATGGGTATTACCCCACTGACTTCCATTTTGGGGTGTTCGGAGGTCGCTATCTCGGCAGAACCCTCTGGCGGCACGCCCAGAACTTCTTCTTGAGGAAGGAATTCAGCGATATCCACAAAAGTGGACTGTAGCTCCATGGATCCCCTAAGTATTCCCTTTGAAAACAGGGCATACTCCAAGTAATCCCGGAAATGGCCCTTCAGGGATGCGGTACTACGTCCATGCCGAAGTTCCAGATCGGAAAAGGCCATCTTCTCTCCCAAAAACAGGAAAGTCCCTTGCTGAACCACAAAGGGGCGATTCAAAACATCAGCATTGATAGATACGTTCTTAATTTCAAGCGTTCCACTGTTTTCATTGCGATACGCCTTTTCCATACTTTCCAAATTCAATCCGGAAAGCTTTCCCTTTAAACGCATATCGGCCTTTACACTTCCTCCCGAAAAACTTAAGGGAAAAGATATTACTTTGTTCAGGTTTTCAAAATCGACCAAACCTTTCGCCTTTATGAAATACTCAGGACGGTCAAAATCCTTGAAAAAGGCCTTTGCCCCAAAAGGATTGTCCAGGAAGGCAAAATGCAGGGTATCCACAACAAGTTCCGATTCGGTATAGGTAGTGCCCGGATTGGCAACACGGGCATCCATTTGGATATTGGTAATGGGTTCAGGGTAACCAGAAGTCTTTACATATCCGTTCTGGAGGTCGATAAACCCATTAATTTTAGGGAACTTGGAGTCCTTAGGACTATACACTCCTTGGGCGTCCCATTGAGAATCCAATACCCCCGCTATGACCAATCCCGGTAATTGTAAGGTACGGTTTAGATTATCCAGGTCGATCTTGGATTTAAAGTTGGTTCTGAGATATAAGGAATCCTGCTTTCCCATGGCCTTTAACCGGCCTCCGGAAGGTTCTCCCCCAAAAACGAAGCCTAAGCTATCTACAACAACATCCCACCCTCCTTTTTCATAGGATCCCTCCAAACTCAGGTACAGATCCTTAACGGGTTGATCCGCATTTTTATGGGCAATTTCCCCTTTTTCGATACGTAAATCTAGGGAGGTCACCTCCTTTTTAAGGCTGTCCGGGACACTGCCGGAGTATCCGTTGAGGTATATAGTAGCATCCATCCCGCCCTTGAAATCGACTTCTTCGGACCAACTCACGTATTCCGGGGGAAGTACACTGACCAAATCCGATAAGGTACTATTTCGTGTAACCGCCAGAAAGTCGTACGCTAGGCCATCCTCAAAAATGTTCAATCCGCCCTCAAAGCTCATATCCAAATCGTTTATGGATATGTTGTTTTCGTCCAAATGGATCGCCACGGTCTCGGTATCATAAACAGTAATGGATTTGGCCTGCAGCTTTTTCCCCTTCAGATAGTCTATCCCTTCGAGTACGATATCTATCTGCGTAACGTCCAACTGCGAACCTAATTCCAGGATTTCATCTTCCAGTTCCCCAGATCCCCCATAATTAAAGCCCGTGGTCACAATGGTAATGCCGTTGGATTGGTCCTCGTATAAAATTCGGGAATTCTTGATGACCAATTTTTCGATGTCTAAAGTGGACGAAGTTTCCGATGCTTCTTCGGTTTCCAAGGTATCGGTCCGGCCTTGGTAAACGTTGTAGTTGTCCCTGCCAAACCTGTCTTTCCTCAATTGAATATCGCCCTTGGACAGTACAATCTTGTTTACCGCTATCTCATTGGAAAAAAGCAGTTTGAACACATCTATTCCAAAGGCCAACTCATCTGCCACCACCAGGGCTTCATCCGTAAATGGAGCCGATCCCTGAAGGCGGAGGTCCCCAAAGGAAAACGTGAGAGCCGGGAAATGGTCGAAAAAAGACACTTGAGCGGTCTTGAATTGAAGCTCCGTATCCAGAAAGGAGTTGGCGCGTTTTTTTATCTCTTCCGAGATGTGGGTGCCAAAAACGGAAGGCAGGATCAACATAAACAAAAAAAGAAGTATCAAGAATATCCCCACCGCTCCTGCTATCCCATACAACCTCCTTTTCTTCATTTCCCCTTTTGCATTACCAATTCCGCCAAAAAGTAATCAATTGTACCCTAGCCCATTTTAAGTAAAGGTTAAGATGTGATCATAGAGGCAATTAGACCAAATTACGCAACAATACCTAAATTCAAGAAAAAAATATGATATGCTACATCCGTTTTCAAACTTGAATTCTAAAAGGAAGAAGGGTTTCAAAATACATTACTGTGAAAACAATCAATAAATGTATTTCCGAAATCGCAGCCTTTACCTCATTTTTATATTTTTTTTACCCAATTCAGATTTTTTAATAATTTTATTATGTTCAAATTATGAATTTGTCAATTCAGCAGAATCTAAGCACTACCCAATTCCGATTTGAACCCTAGTCATTTTATCCATTTCGGAATTCCCAAAAGACAACGGTAGCCTAATGGGAATTCGTATCATTTTTAGCAAAAGCCCTTTTGTCAAAAAACAGGTTTCATATTGCCAAGGAAGACCTAAAAGCTCTTTTAGAGCAGGGGGATGAATTTGCCTTTGAGTTTATGTACAAACTCTACCATAACAAACTACTCCATCTTTCCATAAACTACTTGGGCCATAAGGAAAATGCACAGGAAATGGTGCAAAACGTTTTTCTAAAATTATGGCAGAACATGGATGGGTTGACGGAAATAGAGAATATAAACAATTATCTTTTTACGCTTACCAAAAACGCGTGCCTCAACTTCCTAAAACGGGAGAAAGTCAAGGCACGGCATCTACAATCCAGAAAGGTGGCCATTGACACCCACTTTCTACAGAACTCCACCGCCGCCCTGGTATTGGAAAATGAACTTCAACGCAGAATTGAGGAAGGAATAGCCCTATTACCGGAAAAATGCAGAAAAGTATTTATCAAAAGTAGGTTCGAGGGTCTTAAAAACGAAGACATTGCCAAAATGCTGGCCGTTTCCAAAAGAACGGTAGACAACCATATTGCCAAGGGAATACGGCATATGCGGGTATACCTCAAGGAATATACTGCACTTTTTTTACTTTTTTTGACCTTTGACTAGGTATATGTCGCCTCTAAATTGTCTTTATATATAGAACATGTCCTAACTTTTTACGATTTCCGGCAAAATCATCCTTTGCAATCCCTCATTCCTATAATGCCGGACTTAATCAAGAAAACCAAAACACGTTCTTAGAAGGCAATTGTATGACCGATACGTTACTCTTAAAATACATAAAGGGCATCACCTCAATGGAGGAAACCCGAAAAGTGGAAAGCTGGATTTTGGCTTCCCAGGAAAATACTGATCATTTTGAAAAGGTTAAGCTGGATTATGTCCTAAATACCTTCGAAAAAACCGAACAGGAAAATCCACCAGATCAAGCTTATAACAGCTTTCGGAACAAACACATAAGACGAAGAACCCACTACAAAAAGATTGCTCCCGTATTTCCTTATGCCGCTGTGGTAGCATTGCTTATCACAACGTATTTCATTTTTGGGGATAGCGAGAAAACGCAGGATACCGTTATACCCAGTGATGTAATTACTTTGGAACTTGAAAACGGCGATATTAAAATTATAAACGAAGATGGGAAAACCGAAGTATATGACAATGAGGGCCATCTGGTAGGAAAACAAAAGGGAAAAAGCCTGGAATACGTAAACAGCCCCTCGAAAAAGGAACTAGCCTACAATACGATTACCGTACCTTACGGAAAAACCTTTGAACTTCTTTTGTCCGATGGCACTAGGGCACATTTAAATGCGGGATCCTCCCTTAGATACCCCACACAATTCCTGGAGGGTTTTAAAAGGCAGGTATTCCTTACCGGGGAAGCCTATCTGGATGTCGCCAAAGATTCCTTGCATCCTTTTATTGTAGGGGCAGATATGTTGAACGTTAGGGTGCTGGGCACGGAATTCAATATTTCCGCTTATCCCGAAGATGAAACTACCGAGGTAGTCCTGGTAGAGGGCTCAGTGGGCCTTTACCAAAAGGAAAACGGATATGATGCCCAAAAAAGCATTCCCTTGGAGCCCGGATTTAAAGGTAGCTTCAACAGGACCCAACAGACCATTGAGACCAAGGAGGTAATAACCAGTGTGTACACTTCATGGATAAATGGTAAGCTTGTTTTTAGGAACATGGCCTTTAAAAATATCCTTAAAAAGCTCGAAAGACATTACAATGTAACCATCGTAAACAACAATGGGGACCTGGCCAATGAAAAGTTCAATGCCAATTTTGGAAAGGAGCCTATACAGACGGTCCTCGAGGAATTCAAGGACAGCTATGGCATTGGATATAAGTTCGCCGACGACCGGATAATCATAGAACCCTAGATAAAGTATAGTAAAATTTTAAAAATCGATTTGCCCATGAAGTAGAACCCGACCAAGATTTGAAGATCCTTGGGGATCGTAAAACAAAAAAATCGGAAAATGCCGTCACATTTTCCGATTGTTCCAAGTGATCAAACTAAGGAGATTAACCACCATTAACATTATAAAAGTATGAAAAATTCGCATAAGCGTAGAACAAGCCCCTATCCGCTATTTAAATATGATGTAAAGATGAAGCTTAGTACATTGTTCATGTTGGCCGCCTTTTTTACCATGCAGGCCAACGATACATATGGGCAACGTACAACAATTACATTGAACCTGAAGAATGTGTCCGTAGGGCGCATGATAGACGAAATGGAAAAAAACTATGAATTCGAGTTCGTCTATAAACTCAAGGACGTAGATCTAGATCGAATAGTTTCGGTAAAGGCGAGAAAAAAGAAAATCTCGAATGTCCTGAACCAAGTCTTCAAAAATACCAGAACCACCTACAACTTATATGGCCAACGGGTATATTTAATTCCGCGAGAAGAACCGGTTACCACAGACCCCCCTAAAAAACCGGATTCCAAAGAAGTGCTCCAAAGTACTGTTAGCGGTACGGTCACCGATACGGACGGCACCCCGTTACCAGGGGCAAGCATCCTGGAAAAAGGTACTACCAATGGGGTTACTTCCGATTTTGACGGGAAGTTTTCCATCACTGTTGAAGACGAAAATGCCATCTTGGTCATTTCTTACATTGGCTTTGGCACAACGGAAGTGCCGATTGCAGCTCGATCCATAGTCAACATCACATTGGAAGAAAGTACCTCGGCCTTGGACGAAATTGTGGTCATAGGGTATGGTACCCTTAAAAAAAGCGATCTCACCGGGTCTGTGTCTTCCTTGCGTTCCGAGGATTTTAACCCAGGGGCCAATGTATCGGTGGATCAATTGCTGCAGGGCCGTGCCGCTGGTGTACAAATTAGTCAGGCCAGTTCCGCTCCCGGTGGAGGCCTTAGCATTAGGATCCGTGGGGCGAGCTCCTTGAACGCAGGCAATGAACCCCTTTATGTCATTGACGGCTATCCTATTGACAATAGCCCCAACTTAACTTCTGGAGGCGCGGCCCAGGTGTCCGCGAACAACAGTCCTAGAAACCCTTTGAATGCCCTTAACCCCGGCGACATTGAATCCATAGAGATTTTGAAGGATGCTTCCGCCACCGCAATTTATGGATCCCGGGGCGCCAATGGCGTAATTATGATTACCACAAAAAAGGGAAGGGAAGGACAAATGTCCGTAACCTATGACGTATACGCGGGAATGCAGACCGTTGCCGAAACCATCGATGTACTCTCCACCAGTGAGTACATCAACGCTATTAACGCGCTATCGTTGGACCAGGGGAACGATATCGTTTTCTCGGATGAGGATATCGCACGGATAGGACAGGGAACGGACTGGCAGGAGCAAATCTTCCGGACAGCACCGGTTACCAATCACAACCTTTCCGTGCAGGGAGGAACGGAGAAGACCTCCATCTATGCCTCATTCAATTATTTTGATCAGGATGGGGTGGTCAAAAATTCCGGTATAAAACGATTCACCGGTAGAATAAACATCGACACAAAAATCGGGGAGCGTGCCCAATTGGGCATAAATCTCAATACAAGCCTTGTTCAGGACAACAATAATGTGGATGGTGTAAACACCAATGAACAGGCCGGCCCCATAAACACCTCACAGCTCTACGACCCTACCGAACCCATATTCAACGATGACGGCTCCATCTCACAATCACCCAATTTGACCATCAACAATCCCGTGGCCCTTGTTGAAGGAATTTCAAATCTAAGCGAGACCAACAGAACTTTTGGTACGGTCTTTTTAAACTACGACTTCACCGAGAACCTATCTGGCAAGCTTAACTTCGGAACGGACAGGCAAACCACTAGAAGAGATATTTTCAACTCCACACAGACCATACGGGGAGGCAACCAAGGTGGTATAGCCAATATAGAGGTTCTGGAACGTTCCAATTATCTTTTTGAATATACCATGAACTACAACAAAACCTTTAATCAAAAACATGATTTTACGGTTTTGGGCGGAATAACCTTCCAACAATTTGATATACGGACTTTTGGGGGCAATATCAATGGTTTCCCAACGGATGAAATCGGGACCAATAATCTGGCCTTGGGGGATACCAACAATGATGATCTGCGCAGCAGAAAAGAAGAGAATTCGCTACTGTCCTACCTGGGAAGGGTCAATTATAGCTTTGACAATAAATATCTGATAACCGCTTCCATTCGGGCGGATGGATCCTCGCGTTTTGGGGAGAATAATAAATTCGGTTATTTTCCCTCCTTCGCCTTGGGTTGGAAACTCTCCGAGGAAAGTTTTATCCCCGATGTCTTTAGCGAATTAAAACTCCGTGCAAGCTGGGGTCAAACCGGCAACCAGGAAATAGGCAACTTTAATTCCTTGTTGACCTTCGGAAACGGGCGTAATGTTGTCCTAGGCGGCAATATAGAAGGTAGTGTTATCCCGGCCCGTATCGCCAATCCGGATCTTAAATGGGAGACCACCGAACAATTGGATGTTGGTTTGGACATTGGCCTGTTCAACGGAAGAATCAGTACAACACTTGATTATTTTACCAGGAACACCACTGACCTGCTATTTAACCTGCCTTTGCCCTTGGCCTCCGGTTTTGGGTCAATCCTAACCAATGTAGGGGAAGTGGAGAATTCAGGGTTCGAAATTCTGATCAATTCCAACAACATTGCCACGGAAGATTTTAAATGGGATACCTCGTTGAACTTTTCTACAATCAGGAATGAAGTAGTTGATTTGGGAAGAGTTGCGGACAGCAGAATCGTTACCGGTAATGTCCAGGGGGTAGGCAATACCTCTGTAATACAAGAAGGCGATCCCTTGGCTTCCTATTTTGGTTATGTTGTTACGGGATTCTTTCAAGAAGGGGATGACATTGCAAATTCCGCTCAACCCACCGCACAGCCTGGATTCCCCATTTTTGAGGATCGTAACGGGGACAGCGTTATAAATCCGGATGATCAGACCATTATTGGAAGTCCCTTCCCCGATTTTATCTATGGTATCCGTAACTCATTCCAATACAAGAATTGGAACCTGGATGTTTTCTTTCAAGGCCAGGAAGGCGCAGATCTTTTGAATGTGAACTTGATCGAATCGCTGTATCCCGCAAATTTCCGAAGAAACCGTTTGGCCGAAACCATTTTGGACCGGTGGACCCCCCAAAATACGGATGCCCAGTGGCCGTCTTCAACAAACCCCAATGCCTACGGAGGTAGTAAGGTAAATACCCTTACTGTGGAGGATGCCTCCTTTTTTAGGTTGAAAAACGTTCAATTGAGCTATAATGTGCCCATGGGCGGCATTGATTTCATCAATTCCCTAAAACTTTATGTTACCGGCCAAAATCTCTTCACGATTACGGATTATCGCGGTTTTGACCCAGAGGCCAACTCCTTTGGCGCAAGCAATGTTAGAATTGATTACAGCAGCTATCCTTTGGCCAGAACATATTTATTGGGACTAACCGCCAACTTTTAATCAAACCATAAAATAATCATTATGAAAACATATTTTCATACGCTGTTCATAGTATTGGCCATGGTCGTTACGGCCTGTGAGGATCGCCTGGATGAGGAAGTATTCTCGGAGCTGGCCCCTACCAACTTACTAGTGACTGAAGAAGGAATCAATTCGTTGTTAAACTCGGCCTACACCTTTGGGCATCGATCCGGGGGCGATACCTCTTGGTCACCCTACTATATGGCATCTATGCCGGCAGGTGAAGTCTGGGGTGCCGGAGGAGGTATAGAAAGTCTGTGGCAGGCCCTAATAGACCATACTTGGGACAGTAACCATTCCCAGATAAGGACACAATGGATCGGATATTACAGATGTATAAGGGATGCCAACATTGTTTTGGACAATTTGGACAATGCGGATTTCTCGTCGGAATTTATACAGACCAAGGAAGCGGAGGTTCACTTTTTGCGTGGGTGGGCGTATACCGAATTGTACAATCTATTCGGAGCCGTTCCATTGTATACTTCCCCAAGTGATGACCCTCTACTCCCTAGAGCCTCCGAGGCAGAAGTTCAGGGCTTTATAGAACAAGAGCTCAATTTAGCTAGTAACACCTTACCCGTCGAAAATGATTTTGGCAGGGGCACAAGAGGTGCGGCATTGGGAATTTTGGCCAAATATCACCTAAATAGGAGGCAATGGCAGGAAGCCGCGGATATCGCCCGACAAATTATGGGTCTGGGGGTCTACGAACTACTTCCCGATTACAATGAGGTGTTCAGCATAGAAAACGAAGGAAACAATGAACTGCTTTGGGCATTGCCCAAGGATGCCGCGGGCGTAAGTACCTTTCAGCAATTAAACGCCCTGATTTTCCCTCCGGATTTTCCAAGACCGTTCCCCAACAATGGTGTATTTGCAGCACGTACGTATTTGTTCGATGATTTTGTGAATTCGTTTGATCTCAATGATGTTCGGAAAAATCTCATCGTTACCGAGTATGAGAGCACCGCCGGTGGAGCCCTCGTACAAGGTTTGGGAAACGACCAATCCTTTCCATTTAAAATCGAGTTCGATCCCAATTCCGTGGGTGCCAGGGCGGGAAATGACATTCCCATCATCCGTTATGCGGACATTCTTTTGACCCTTGCGGAGGCCTTGAACGAAATCTCGGGCCCGGACCAAGAGGCCGTCGATCTCATAAACCAAGTACGTTCAAGGGCGGGGGTACCTACCTTGGATATTGCCGGTTTTACCCAAGCCTCCCTACGGGAAACTATCTTCAGGGAAAGAGGATGGGAATTCTGGTTCGAAGGAAAGGCCCGCGAAGATCAAATTAGGCAAGGTGTCTTTATTTCAAGGGCTCAGGAAAGAGGGAAAATCACTGGCGATTTTAGGGTTCTTTTCCCCATACCCGAAAGAGAACTGGATGCCAATTCAAATTTGGTGCAAAACCCGGGATATTAAAGAATGTATTTATGGCGATGTATGCCGCTACTTTAGCATACGATGTTGAGTTAGTTTAAAAAAGGGGGGACATCTAGATGTTCCCCTTTTTTTCGCACCATTTACACTCGCTCTGGCACTTGGATTACCAATTCCGAACCCTAAACCAATCACCTATTCTGCTCCTTTTGATAATTGAACCTAAAACATTCTTTGACCCTTATCCGATTCGGAAAAAACAGCACCCTTTTGATAAAAATCATGAAATCAATCAAAAAAGATAATCGCGATCTTGACGCATCTTTGTGACTGGGAGTCAATTGCATACAAGCTTATAAAAATGTAAAAATACTGGACACCCAATGTACAATTATTGTACAGTTTATTATTTGCAATCTCAGCAAAACCAGTGTAATAAATTGATAATAAGATAGTTGTGTTTTTTGGCATAACTATGGCTTAACTAAGATCAAAGTCTCTACCTTTCCCGGAAAGTAGGTTCGACTATTTCGTAAAATGCAAAATTAATTTTTTGAAGATGAAATCCACCAGACAAATAGTGTATACCCTGTACCTTTCTTTTTTTACCTGCATAACCTTACAAAGTCAGGACATTTTGGAATCAAATCCGGATAACTGGGAAGTGGTCAATAGAGAAGTGATCTTTGAAAATGGTGTGGTACACCTAAATGCCCAAGAGGGCGATGGAATACTATGGCTCAAGGACCATGCGTTCAAAGATGGAACCATAGCATTGGACATAAAGGGGAAGAACACACCGGGAAGAAGCTTTGTGGGCTTTGCCTTTCATGGTTTGGACAACACCACCTATGATGCCGTTTATTTTCGCCCCTTCAATTTTAAGAATCCCTCAAAAAAATCGAACTCGGTACAGTACATTTCCGAACCGGAATATGGCTGGTACACTTTAAGAAACAAATTCCCGGGCACCTATGAGGGTGCCATGGAGCCCCTCCCCAAAGACGTGGAAGACTGGTTTCATGTGAAAATAATCGTAGAACATCCCAAGGTAAAAGTCTATATCAATAGTTCGGAAAACCCGGTACTGGTCGTTGACCAATTGAGCGACCGGAAGAAGGGCAATCTGGGATTTTGGGTGGGCAACAATTCCAAGGGCTGGTTCAGGAATTTAACGATTCGAGAAAAAAAATGAAGAAGTCGTTTTTAGTCTCTAATGTCCGTTTCCCAATGGTGTTTTTTTGGGGAAGAAGGCCATTTTGCCAATTAAAAGGAACATAATC
>JBCBSN010000019.1:0-33063 GCA_039819225.1 Bacteroidota bacterium
GTTTTCATATGTAAAGAACAGGTCGGAGGCGGAGGAAATTGTACAGGATGCCTGTGTAAAGGTCCTGCTTAGCTCGGAACGTTTGCACATAAAGGATCTTAAGGCTTATATAAGTACTACCGTTAAAAACAGTGCCTTAAAAAAAATAAGGCGGGATAGGCAATTTACGGTACTGACCAATGAGGATATTTTGGAGGCACGATCGGGAGAAGATAGTGTTCTTCCACAACGGATTTCCGCGCTTAAGGCGGCAATTGCCGCCCTGCCCCAACCTAGCCGTAATGTTTTTGAGCTTTGCGTAATTCAAGGGTACAAGTACGAAAGTGCGGCGGATACTCTTGGGATTTCAAAAAATACCGTGAAATACCATATTAAAAAAGCCTATAAAACCCTTAGGAATCAAATGACGGACACCCACATTTCCGTGCCATTGTTGGTCATATCGCTTCTTTTGTAGAAAAATCTCATTTTTTTCTCGTCGTCACTACCCTTTTCTCTTTTTTTGACTCTGTATTAATAGTAGGGATATGTCATACGTCCACCTAAAACGTTCGGATGAAACCCTCATAGAGGGATTTTTGAGGCGGGGTAAATACCCCAACAAAAGGAAATGTTTAAAAACCCATCTGTTGGGTTAAATTTAAACGGATGAAACTATCGGAACTCGTCATACGTAGATTAGAAGGAAAAATTACCCCTGAGGAAGAAAACATCCTTGGGGATTGGTTGGAACAATCTGCGGCCAATAGGGAACTGCTTGAACGGCTTGAAGCTCTAAAGGAAGAAGGCGTGGATATGGGTCAGATGTCCGAGTTTGATGCTGAAATCGGCTTACATAACGTCTTCCTTGAATATTCCAAAGAACGCAAACGGATGCGTAGAAAATTGCTTACCAAGAAAAGTTTCCGTTATGCTGCGGTATTAGTGGGAATCATTTTCCTGGTGTACGGATACTCAGATTTTTTTGGCACCGAACAATCCATACCAATACCCCCAGAGGATGTTATTACCCTTGAGATGGACAATGGGGAAGTACATATCCTTACATCGGAAGGGACTCGGGCAATTTCGGATAAGAAAGGAAACACCATTGTTCGGCGCAATGGAAATCAATTGGATTATAAGGATTCCGAAAAACCGACCGAAATGGTATACAACACGCTTCACATTCCCTATGGAGAGCGTTTTGTGATTTCACTATCGGACGGTACCATGGTGCACCTTAACGCAGGATCTTCACTAAGATATCCGGTACATTTTATGAAAGGGAGGGATCGGCAGGTCTTTTTATCCGGCGAAGCTTTTTTTGACGTTCGGGAGAATGACCAAGACAGGTTTGTCGTAACTGCCGACCAAATGAACGTTTCCGTATTCGGCACGGAGTTCAATGTATCGGCTTATCCGGAGGATGTTTCCATAAACACTGTTCTGGTAGAAGGTTCCGTAGGTATTTCCAGTAGGGAGGATATCGGGAATGGAGAAGGGGTAAGACTAAAACCGGGGCATATGGCCCATTGGGACCCAAGGGATAAGGTCACGACCATTAGCCAAGTGGATACCGAGGTGTATACAAGTTGGATCCATGGCCGTCTTGTATTAAAGAATCATTTGTTCGGTGATATCTTAAAAAGGTTGGAAAGACATTATAACGTAACTATTGAAAATAGATATAACCCTTTGAACAGAGAAGTGTTTACCGCATCATTTGATACGGAAACCATAGTAGAGGTGCTTGATGCCTTTTCGGAGAACAAGGATTTCAACTTTACCATGGACAACGATAAAATAATAATAACCGCGCCTATGACAGAATAGAAAAACGAAAAATCGGGAAATGCGGCAACATATCCCGATTTACTTACATAAACAATCGAACTTAATTCAACTATTTAAAGCACTACAAAAGTATGAAAAATGAAGCTGGGAAAGGGCCTCAAGGCCCGTTTTCGTTAAAATTCAGTTTAACCATGAAACTAACTTTCTTTCTACTGCTAGTTTCTGTGTTTTCGATCCAGGCAAATACGTATTCCCAAAATAGCAAAGTGAGCCTAGACTTGGAAGGGGTTGTGATTTCCTTGGTTTTTGAAACCATTGAGAAAGAGACCAAATACAAATTTCTATATAATCACAAAGAACTGGATGTGGGCAGAATCGTTTCCGTAAAGGCAAGCAATGAACCACTCAAGCAGGTTTTAGGGAGACTCTTGGCCAATACCAATATTTCCTATGTGGTCAAAAAAAAGCAGATTATCTTAAAGGAAAAAGAACTTCGGGAGGTTGCCGTTGCCCAGAAGTCCAAAGCCCTACCCAAGGAAATGGTGCAACAATCCGTGACGGGAACCGTGGTGGACGAAAACGGTCCGTTGCCGGGGGCAAGCATTGTCATCAAGGGCACTACCAACGGAACGCAAACGGATTTTGATGGGAATTTTGCCTTGGATGGTGTAGATTCGGATGCCATATTGGTCATCTCCTATATTGGATACCAAACACAAGAGATCGCCCTTGATGGGAGAGCTAATGTGAACATTGTGATGCAGGAAGATACCCAGGCCTTGGAAGAGGTGGTCATTGTGGCTTATGGCACCTCTACCAAAAAAGATCTTACCGGAGCGGTGGGGGTCATAGATTCCGAGGAGTTGACCAGTTTTCCCGTTACCAGTGTGGATCAGGCCATTCAGGGTAAGACGGCCGGGGTGCAGGTCACCCAGAATTCCGGAGCGCCTGGAGCCTCAATATCGGTAAATATACGGGGCATAGGTACTTTTGGCAGCACTACGCCCCTTTATGTAATAGATGGTTTTCCCACTCAGGACATTTCTTTCCTGAACCCCAATGATATCCAATCCATGTCGGTGCTCAAGGATGCCTCTGCCAGTGCCTTGTATGGGGTACGGGCCAGCAATGGGGTAGTAATTATTGAAACCAAAGGTGGAACACGGGACAGGCTTTCGGTTTCTATCGATTCCTGGACAGGGGTAAGGACCAGTCCTGATCCTTTGGAGCTACTTGATGCCCAGGAATTTGCCCAGTTTGCATTGGATTTGGGCACCTTGGAGGGTAAGCAAGTACGTCCGGAATGGAGTAATCCAGGCTCCCTGACCAATGTGGATTGGCAAGATTTCACCTTCAATACCGCCTTTAGACAAGGGCACAGCGTTAACATACGTGGGGGAGGTGATAAGCTAAGGGCCGCCCTATCCCTTGGCCTTTTAGAGGAAGACGGTACCGTGGTGGCCTCATCTTTTAAACGATATAACTTGGGTTTCAGCATTGACTATGACCTGTCGGAAAAGCTTACTTTGAAAAGCGATGTTAAATACGCCTATAGCGAAAGCTACCAAAACTTGGGATCGGGATATTTTAATCTGGCAAGAATTTTTGCCAATGTCCCTTATCTTTCCGATGAAGGCGATACGCTCTTGCCTTATGATGATCAGGGGAATTTTGGCTCCTTTGTAAACTCCGCCCTTTTTGGTCAGACCTCTAATGTCCTGGCCACCGCTTTGGAGCAAGACAATGAAAATAGCAGAAATGTAGTTTTGGGCAATTTTGCCTTGGATTATAATTTTATCGGGGACTTTACGGCCAAACTTAATTTTGGATTTAATTCCCAAAATTTTGCCGGATGGAATTTTAGGCCTACCTACAATAGAGGAACCTTTAATAATGACAACAATCCCAATGCGGCCTATGACATCACCCAAAATACGAGCAATGAATATCTTGCGGAGACTATCTTGGAGTATAACAAAGAATTGGGGAAACATAAAATCAATGCTCTAGCGGGTCTGTCTGCCCAAGAAAGACAGTTCAAGACCATTTTTGTGGACAGTAGGGGCTTTCTGAACAACGATATTCGCGATCTGGGCCAGGCCGCGGAAATCACCGATAGGACAGGCACCTCGGGGACCAGTACCTTGGCCAGTACCTTTGGGAGGCTTAATTATAGCTATGACAGCAAATATTACCTAACGGCCACGATCCGTAGGGACGGGGTGGGCGATCGCTTTGGTGAGAACAACCTCTATGGCATATTCCCCTCCTTTGCCCTAAGTTGGAACCTGGATCAGGAGAACTTCATGCAGGACAGTTTTTTTGATGTCCTAAAACTGAGGGGCAGCTGGGGAGAGACTGGAAATTTCCAGGGAATCGATTCCTTTCAGTTTTTGGCGAACTTTAACAATGGGACCAACTCCAATGATGCCGGGTACGTTTTTGGAGGTAGAACGGTCCAGGGATTGGAACCCATTTCCCTGGCTAACCCCGATCTGCAATGGGAGACCCAGATACAGACCAATGTGGGGATTGAAGCGGAATTTATAAATAGGAGCCTATACCTCACGGCAGACTGGTTCAGAAGGGAGTCCGAGGACTTTTTGTTCGATCAGGTAGTCCCCTCTCAAACGGGATTTACTTCCAGGGCCGTCAATGGGGGTAATGTCATCAATCAGGGAGTAGAGCTCCTGCTGGGCTATCGAAAACTAGAGGGGGACTTTACTTTTGATGTATCCGTGAACTTCACGTCCATAGATAATGAGATTACGGAGCTCGTAGGTCAGGATTTTGTGGTGTTCGAAACTGAGTTTGCCCCGAGTTTTGTCGATAATTGGGCCGGACTCACCCGATCTTTTGTAGGGGGTAATGTGGGGACGTTCTATGGGTACAGAGCGGATGGCATTTTCCAGACCCAAGCCGAAATCGATGCTCTAAATGCAGCGGCTCCAGAAGGGGTATACCAGTCCTCATTGACGGCACCCGGGGATAGAAAGTTTATGGACTTGGACGGGAGCGGCAATATTACTGGAGCGGATAGGGAAATCATTGGAAGCCCTATACCGGACTTTTACGGAGGACTCAACTTCAGTGGTAGCTACAAAAACTTTGACCTTCAATTCGATTTTTATGGGAGCTATGGTAACGAGATATTGAACTTTGTACGATCGGAATTGGAAACGGCGGGGGGCTTTGGCCTATCCGAAGCATATACCAATATTGGCAGGGATTATCTAAATAATCGATGGACTCCGCAAAACCCCTCCAACACCTATGCGCGTGCCGTATTGGAGGATGTAAACCAAAACAACCGAGTGTCCGATCACTTTGTGGAAGACGGGTCCTTTCTGCGCTTGCGCAACATACAATTGGGATACAATCTGCCTTCCAGGACCAGCGAGGCCATTGGAATGAGCAATGCAAAAATTTATGTGAGCGGGCAGAATCTGATAACCTGGACGGGGTACAGTGGATGGGATCCCGAAATAGGGCAGGTTTCCGATAATCAAGGGAACTCCAGTGTACAGACCACAGGATTGGATTTTGGGGCCTATCCCGTTACCCCATCCTTTACCTTAGGGGTAAATCTTCAGTTTCAATAAAAAATTAAATGAAAAAAGAAATGAAAAGAATAGGATTAATACAGCTATTGACCTCTTTTTTGCTAATTAGCCTCTTGGGGTGCTCCGAGGGTTTTTTGCAGGATGAAAAACGTGATGGTATAACGGATGAAGTGGTTTTCGGCTCTGAGGAGACCATTGTGGCCACCGTTACCGGGGTATATGATACTTTCCAAGCAGGGCCTTTGGAATATTTGACCAAAGCGGTATTCTATCCGGCCAATTTTTTGACACAGGATTACTTGAACATTGGTGCGGACACTTTCTTCCAAACCTTTGAGATACCACCTACCTTTGGTGCCTTTGATGCCATGTGGGTACAGAACTATAGGGGCATAGGAAGGGCCAATACGGTTTTGGTGAATTTGGGACCGGCTATTGAACGGGGAGCCATTGAGGAGCAACTGGGCAAAAGATTAGAAGCGGAATGCCTGGTTATCAGAGGGATTCTATATTCCCTTTTAGCTTCTAATTTTGGGGGAGTACCCGTAGTATTGGAACCCGCTGGCGGTGATGCGGATGCCTTTGCGCCCCGGAATACCCAGGACGAAGTATTCCAACAAGTAGCTATGGACATGCAGGCCGCTATTGATAGGGGAATACCCTGGGAGTACGATGCGGACAATACCGGAAGGGTGACTCGGGGGACTGCCTATGCCTACATGGGGCAAGCCTACATGTGGCTGGGGGAATATGAGAAGGCCATAGCTGCCTATGAGGCTCTTGAAGGCCATTTTATGTTGGAAGAGGACTACTTTGATATCCATGCCTATGCCAACAGAAATGGTAAGGAATCTATCTTTGAAATACAGTTCTACGACCAGGAGGGAGACCTGAGTTGGGGGCGTACGGACAACGTAGTGTTCTTACAGTCCTTTTCCATGCCGAATGAAATTGCCAATGGCGGAGGATTTTCCGTTGCCGCACAAGCCTTATTCGATTCTTATGAAGAAGGTGATTTAAGAAGAAGGGCCTCCGTTATAGGTCCGGGTGAGGAACATCCGGATCCTTTGATCAATATTTCCGACTACCCTAATATACAGGCCAATTTTGGGGGGATCAATACTTGTGGTACGGTAGCGGAACCTTGGTTGGGAGCGGATGGTCTGGGAGGCCGGGAAGGGTATTACAATGTAAAGGCATGGCGGAATCCTGACACGGACGGATGGTCTGGCCCCAATATCTTTAGCGGACAGAACTTGATTTTTTTGCGGTATGGACAGGTATTGGTGAGCCTTGCAGAGGCATACCATAGGGTGGGGAACGATGGAAGAGCCATGGAAACCATTATGCGTATTCGGAATAGGGCCGGGCTAACGACGATGCCTACGGGAAACATGATCGATATCATTATTTCCGAATATCGCCATGAATTGGCCGGTGAATTCTCACTTTGGTGGTTGTTGAGAAGAACAGGTGAACATGTGAGGTATATCCAAGAAGAGTTTGGCATTACTGTGCCCAACGGTAGGGACTTAATGCCTATTCCCCAGCAACAGATAGATGTAAACCCTAACCTGGCCCAGAACCCTGGCTATTAAGGATTATTTAATTGTAGTTGAGTTGGTTTTTTTGGACAAGGGCCTTTTTTAAGGCTCTTGTCTATCTCTGACCATGAAGGGATTTCCGTTGGAGATCTACTTTTTCCGTAATGAACTACTGATGTTAGAACAAACGGCCTATTTCAAACAATTTGGACTCAAGACTCAGGTTATGATTGTATATTGTAGCAGGGATAAACGGAAGTAACAGTCTCTTAAATACTATAGGAATGAAAAAACACTTTTGGATTCTTATTCCTTTCCTGCTCCAACTTTTACAGGCTCAGGACAAGGCCAATACGGCAAACGAATTCACCATAAACCAACAGGAATATCTGGAAATGCGTGGGGCCAATGTGATGCTGGCACACGATTTTTACCCGGAAAGCCATCAAGGTGGTGTAGGAATCATTCAAAATGGAATTCGGGTAGCCACGAATGGGGATTTACGACTGGAACCTGCACCCGGACAATGGCAGCCCGTTCCCAAAGTTGGGAAGCGGCAAGTGGATCGGGAAACACAACGCATAAGCGTTCGTATGGAATATCCGGACGAATCCAAAAACAGAAAAGGCTTTAACCCCATTGAGTATCCCGATTTAGAGCTTTCTTATACTCTGAGCGTAACACCCCAAGGGAAATCCTTTAAGATTATCGTGGATTTGGATGAACCTTTACCTGAAGAATGGGTAGGCCAAGTTGGGATGAACTTGGAGTTTTTTCCGGGTTATCTTTTTGGAAAATCATATTACATGGATCAAGCTTTTGGTATTTTCAACCGTCAGGCCAATGGTCCTGGAAAAGTAGACGATGCCGGAAACTATGTGTTGGAACCCATGGCCCAGGGAAAAAAGTTGGTTATTGTTCCCGAAGACCCCAAACAGACCCTTAGTATTGAAAACCTGGGCAAAAATCGGCTGCGATTGTTGGATGGGCGTGCCCAACACAGTAACGGCTGGTTTATCGTACGGTCGCTGGTTCCTTCAGGGGCTACCAAAAATGCCATAGAATGGTTGGTGACCCCGAATACAATCAAAGACTTTTTATACAGTCCCGTGGTTCAGGTTTCCCAGGTGGGCTATCATACAAAACAGGAGAAAATTGCCATTATTGAGACCGATAAACTGGACAAGGACATCCATGAAGTGCAGCTGCTACGTCTCAATGAGCATGGAGGCTTTACCCAAGTGTTGTCCCAAAAGCCAAAGAATTGGGGGCCATTTTTACGCTATGAATACTATCAATTTGATTTTTCCCATATAAGCACCCCGGGATTGTATCAATTACAGTATGGGGATTACAGGACACACCCTTTCCAGATTTCGGAAACGGTATTTGAACGAAATGTGTGGCAACCTACCCTAGAGTATTTCCTGCCCGTACAGATGTGCCATATGCGTGTAAATGATAGGTATAAGGTATGGCATGGCCTTAGCCATATGGACGATGCCCGCATGGCCCCGATAAATACCAACCATTTTGACGGATATCTACAGGGCCCCGAGACCCTTACCAAATATAAATCCGGGGAACATGTGCCCGGCCTCAATATCGGGGGCTGGTACGATGCCGGGGACTATGACCTAAGGATAGAATCCCAGGCTGCTACGGTAAAGGGGCTTTCCGAAATCTATGAGCTCTTCCAAGTAGATTATGACAATACGAGTATTGATCAAAAAACCCGGATCGTGGAGATGCTCACCCCGGACGGTACCCCGGACATCCTGCAGCAGATAGAGCACGGGATACTCTCCATTGTGGGAGGCTACAAGTCCATGGGACGGTTTTACCGGGGCATTATCGTACCCACGCTCCGGCAATACATCCTCTTGGGTGATCCGGCAAACCATACCGACAATGAGATTTATGAGCCAAAAACCGATACACGGGAAATCCCGGTAGGTCGGGAGGGAAGTCCTGACGATCGTTGGGTCTTCACCGAGGATAATCCCAAGCGAGAAGCGCAAACTGCCGCCGCCCTGGCCACGGCGTCAAGGGTACTCCAAGGCTATAACGATCAGCTTGCCATGAATTGTTTGGATATTTCCCAGGCGGTTTGGAAGTCCGTAAAAGTGGAGGATCCCATTCAAAAAGTAGCACTGGCCACAGCTTTGTTAAAGACCACGGGGCAAAAGGAATACAGCGAGTATCTTTTGGAACATCAAGATGCTATTGTAGCACAAATTGGAGATACGGGATGGATCGTCGGGCCTGTTCTGCCTTTGATAGGGGATAAAGGTTTTACATCCAAAATACAAATGGCTGCAAAGGCCTACCGGCAAATCATACAGGAACTGGGGCAAAGAACCCCCTATGGCATTCCCTACGAGCCCAATATTTGGGGTGCCGGATGGGGCATTCAAAGCTTTGGGGTAAAACAATACTATTGGCACCGCAGTTTTCCGGAGATTTTCCCTAAAACCTATATGCTTAATGCCCTAAACTTTATTTTGGGCACTCACCCTGGGGTTAACACGGCTTCTTTTGCCTCAGGGGTAGGGTCAAGATCGTTGACACAAGCCTATGGAATCAATAGGGGGGATTTCTCCTTTATCCCTGGGGGCATTGGGTCGGGGACGGCTTTGATAAGGCCAGATTTCCCCGAGTTGTTGGAATGGCCTTTTCTTTGGCAACAAACGGAGTACGTACTTGGTGGTGGTACTACGGATTATTTGTTCTTGGTATTGGCCGCGGATCGGTTATTGGGCAAGGAGTAAAGAAGCAAATCCCAAAAAAGGGGCCATTGGTAAAAAAAGGTGTGTTATGGGAGATATAAAATCGAAATCAAGAAATATCTTGCTGATTCTCGTATGGATTCTCGTGGCATGTTCTGGGGAGCCGGACGCGCAAAAAAAAGAACAAATGGAAATGCTTTCACAGATAGAGGGTGCCTTGGACCAAGTGGCAAAAGCTTGGTATCCCAGAGTGGTGGACACGATACATGGGGGATTTTGGACCAACTTTGCCCACAACTGGGAAAAACAGGAGGAGAAGGACAAAATGTTGGTCACCCAGGCACGCCACGTCTGGACTGCAAGTACCTTGGCCGCGTTTTATCAGGATAAAAGCTATGAGGAAATCGGGGACCATGGGTATCGTTTTTTAAGGGATAGGATGTGGGACACCCAAAATGGCGGTTTCCATACCGTGGTCCAAGCAAAGCGAGATGGTGGTATACTGCCTGTTTCCAAGACCAAAAGTGTTTATGCCAATGCCTTTGCTATTTACGGCCTGGCCGCCTATTACAAGATTTCCGGTGATATAGGGGCCTTGGAACTGGCCCAAAAAGCGTTTCAATGGTTGGAGGAACATGCCCATGACCCCGAACACAAAGGGTATTTTGATATCCTGGAGCAGGATGGTTCCTGGTTGTGGGGTACTTCCGGAAAAGAGGATGAGATTGAAGAGTATGTTAGAAAGGATTGGAAGGATCAAAATTCATCCATTCACCTTTTGGAATGCTTTACCGCTTTGTATGACGTGTGGCCGGATCCTATTGTAAAGAAAAGACTTCATGAGCTATTGGAGCTTATCCGGGATACCATATGCACGGAGAAAGGAACACTAACCCTTCATTTGGAACGGGATTGGACTCCTGTTTCCCTGCGCGATTCCTCTGCGACCTATAGGAAAGAAAATTTTTGGTTGGACCATGTGTCCTTTGGGCATGACGTAGAAACCGCCTTCCTTATGTTGGAGGCCCAACATGTCCTGAAGGAAACAAATATCCGTACGCTGATGAGAGCGAAGAAAATGGTGGATCATGCCCTGGAATGGGGATGGGATATGGAGTATGGGGGCTTTTACGAAGGAGGATATGACTGGGGCCTACCCCAAGAAAGAGTCATTGAAAGTCCGGCCAAGGTGTGGTGGGTGCAGGCGGAGGGGTTTAATACCTTATTGTTATTCTCCCGATTGTTCCCAAAGGAGGATCGGTATTGGAAACGGGCCTTGGAACAATGGGGCCATATCCATTCCTATATGATCGATCATGAGTATGGCGGATGGTTCCACGAAGGATTGGACACCGACCCTGAGGCCAAGCATGCGCCCAAGGCCTATCGGTGGAAGGTAAACTACCATGTGGTCCGCGCCTTAGTGAATACTATTCAGATGCTAAAAGGGGAGTTTCCCTTGTTGGTAAAAAATGAGCATAACCCTTAGAGACTGTTTGGAAATGTGTGATTAAAATTTTTATAGGCCATTTTTGTTGTATTATGAGGTAAGACATAGCGTAAGCTATGGGCGAGCCGCGGCGATGGAAAGGCATAGCCATAGCTGCGGTTTAAAATTTTAACAGGGGCGAGCAAAAAGGCCAAGATTTAGCCTTTAGGCGAGGAGCCAGTGGAAGCGGTGGCGGCGCCAAAAAGGGACATAAAAAAATAATTGACATATTTCCAAACAGTCTCTTAGTTACGGATATGAAAACGAAAGGACAAAATAGGTAAGATCTATCCTCGGGGAATGTCATATATTCATATATACAATCATGACCATCCGAAATTTTTGAAACTAGACCGTTTCACTGTCGGAGCCTAGAGGATAGACGAGCTGAAAATCAAATAATCTAGATTCCAGCCTCTAGGAGCGACATGTGCTGAGTGAAGTCGAAGTAAGCGGTCTTGGGTCTAACTTTCAGATAGTTTAGATACGTAAAACAATAACACCTATGAAATAAGCCATAGCAATTCGCGATATCCGCCGAGATGTCCAATGGCGAATTACATCTGACCGATAAAAAACAATAAAATTTGAACAGATGAAAAGAATAATTCCAGTATTGCTCTTTATGGGCGGCCTTACCGCCTATGGCCAAATGCCCCCTGTGAACAAAAATGCCTCCAAAGAGGCCAAGGCGCTCTTGGAATACATCTACTCCTTGGACGGCAAAATCCTTTCCGGACAGCACAGCTATAACCATGAACCGGATCGCTATTATAATAAAGCGCACGAAATCACCGGAAAATACCCTGTGGTCTGGGGAACTGATTTTTATTGGAGCGGTGCAGATGACCCCGGGGATAGGGTGGTGGCCGAGGCCATCAAAAAACATGCTGAAGGCGCTATAGTCACCCTTATGTGGCATGTGGGCAAACCTACGGACGATGCTCCCTTTCCCTGGAAAAAAAGTGTACAGGACGAAGTCACCGATCAGGAATGGAAAGATCTTACGACCCCGGGAACGGAATTACACAAAAGATGGCAGGGCCAAGTGGACCACGTGGCCAAAAGCCTGAAAAAACTAAACGATGTTGGGATTCCGGTCCTATGGCGGCCCTATCATGAAATGAACGGGGTTTGGTTCTGGTGGGGCGATAAGAAAGGTCCGGACGGTTTTCCCAAACTTTGGAAGCAGTTATATGACCGCTTGGCACATCACCATAAACTGAACAATCTTATTTGGGTGTGGAACGCCAATGGGCCTAGGGATATCCCCAAAGATGAGGCCTTTGATTACAAGTACTACTATCCCGGCCATGAATACGTGGATATTTTGGCTACGGATGTGTACCATTCGGATTATGAACAAAAGGATTATCAGCAATTGCTGGACTTGGCCCAAGGCAAACCCATTGCTCTTGGCGAGGTAGGCACCCTTCCCAAAACCGATGTGCTCAAAGCACAACCTAAATGGTCCTGGTTTATGGTCTGGTCCAATTGGTTGGAAAAAGCCAATACCCCGGAACAGGTGAAGGCCGTTTACGACTACGGCAAGACCTTGGATAGGGATGAGGTGAGCATCAAATGATTTTGCAATGGTTTTATCATTCTTAGGGTAAAGAAAAGACATAAGACAGCTTACCTCGGCTGCGCTCGGCACAGGTCGCTTTTGGATACAAGACGTTAGACTTTATAAAGGGAAACAGATAATTCACAGCTTGTGTTTTTGCCGGATATCACTATTTTAAATGGGAACATACTATTACAAAAGGTAGTTGAAATCGACCGCTGTCCCATCGAGTGCAGTCGACAGGTCTTCAAAATTGTATTAAAGTCTATCCACCGGTCTCTTTCATGACCCAGCTTCTTCTTTTTTGATACGCTTCCTATTCCTTCAAAAAGATAAAAACGATATGCTTACCATACGTCCAATAATTGGACATTTTCTGTCAAATTATTGGACACTTTTTGTCGTTTCCTCACTTCAAATTACACATAAAAAATTGATTTTTAGATGATTATAAATATGGCATGATAATCGTCCATATAGGCTGTTTCGTATTCGCCAAAAACATATCATGTACAAACTCTTCCTAAAGATCGCCACCCGCTACCTTCTAAAGAACAAGTTGTATTCCTTTATCAACATTTTTGGCTTGGCCATTGGCATTGCCTCGTTTATCCTGGTTATGCTCTATGTAAACTATGAGCGTAGCTATGATAAATTTGAGGGATCTGAGCGTGTGCATCGGGTGTATATGGACTATTTGGAGGGGGATGAATGGGTTGCCGGGGATGCCAATTCCTATATTGTTAGTGGGCCTACCTTGCAAAACGAGTTCCCGGAGATACAGGATTTCGTACGATTCCGGAAGATGAACGGAATAGTGCTAACACGGGACAATGCCGTTTTTGACCATAATACGGGGGCTTTGGCGGATCCCAGCTATTTCTCCATTTTTGATCGCACCCTAAGCAAGGGCAACGTACAAACCGCTTTGAAAGAACCCTATTCCATGGTGCTATCCGAAACATTGGCCCAAAAAATCTTTGGCACCGAAGATCCTATAGGGAAAACCCTAAAAATGGCCGGTGCGGGAGAGGAAGCGTTTACGGTTTCCGGGGTTATGGATGGAAATGTGCGCAACACCCACCTAAAAAAGGATTTTTTAATCTCGTTCAAAACCTTTTACACTTGGCCCGTTTTTGAACGCGATTGGAAATATACCTGGAACCAAAATGAATATTATACCTATTTACAAATTGATTCCAATGCCGATGTTGCTGCATTGAATGAAAAAATCATGGCCTTTGAACCTAAAGGACTTAAAAATGAAAGGCATCATCTGGAACCCATAGAGGATATTCATTTATACTCCAACAAGCCCTATGAGGCGGAAATCAACGGAAGTGCCAGTAGCGTTAAACTGTTGGCCATTATTGCTTTTATCACCATCATACTGTCCTGGATAAACTACATAAATCTATCCACAAGCAAATCCCTGGAACGTGCCAAGGAAATTGGGGTGCGCAAGGTGGTGGGGGCCAGGAGGCCACAACTTATCCTGCAATCCGTAGTGGAATCGGGTCTTCTAAACATTATCGCCTTGGTTATGGCCCTTATCGCCGTTTTTATACTCCTCCCGCTTTTTAATCGCCTAGTGGGTCAGGAGCTGAAAATGGACGCTCCCCAAATATTGGACCTGCTGCCCTATTTGGGCTTTATTATGCTCGGCGCACTGCTGTCCGCCTTTTACCCTGCCTTTGTACTTAGTACGTATGAAACGACCAAAGTGCTGAAGGGAAAAGTGCTTACTACCACCCAAGGCCTTAACCTAAGACGGGGCTTGATTATTGCCCAGTTCTTGGCGACTATTACCTTGTTGACGGGTGCCTTTATGGCCAATAAACAAATTCGTTTCCTTCAGGACCGCCCTATCGGTGCTGATTTGAACAATGTGGTAAGCCTTTACGGACGGGTTCTGGACAGGGAGAACAATTCACAACTAAAAGGGGATTTTTACACTTTATGCGATGAGATTAGAAACAACCCCTTGGTGGATAACGTGGCTGCTGCCCAGACCTTTCCCGGGGACGATTTTAGCAACCTAAATTCCAGTTTTGGCGTAATCTTTCCCAATGGAAAGGAAGACAACAAACGAATTTGGTACAATTATACGGTGCAACCGGAATATTTTGATGTTATGGGAATGGAATTTGCCGCCGGGGCGCCTTTTACCCAAACGGCTTCCGGGCATAGCAACAGTATTGTAATCAATGAACGGTTTGTACGGTTTATGGGTGTGGCAGATCCCGCCGAGCTTATTGGAAAAACCATGAGGTTCTGGGAACAGGATTGGCCCATTGCCGGGGTGGTAAAGGACTACCATCATTTGGGCCTTAAAACACCCATAGAGCCTATAATCATTACACATAATAGACCTATGGGAAACCTGTTGGTAAAGCTGCGAAAGGGAAGTCTTAGTGTGGCCGGTGTTACCCAGGCTCTGGAGCAACTGGAGAAGTCATGGTATCAGATGTTTCCCCGAAGTACGTTTAATTACACTTTTTTGGATGAACGGTTCCAGTTACAATATACGGAGGACAAAAAATTTACCACGGCCTTCCAGATTTTTACCATCCTGGCCATATGCATTGCCGCCTTGGGTCTTTTTGGGTTAACCTCGTACACGGTGGTGCAACGTAAAAAGGAAATTGGGATACGAAAGGTAAACGGTGCAACGATCGGGCAAATCCTTTCTCTTTTGAACAGAGACTTTGTGAAATGGGTGGGGTTGGCCTTTGTGGCGGCCATACCCATATCGTGGTACGCCATGGACCAATGGTTGGCCGGTTTTGTCTATAGGACCTCCATGAGCTGGTGGATTTTTGCCTTGGCTGGGGTTACCGCTCTGGCTATTGCCCTGATTACGGTAAGCTGGCAAAGTTTTCAAGCGGCCATGGCCAATCCGGTGGAAGCGTTGAAGGATGAATAGGCCCCTTCCTAACCGTTCCGCCTAAGGCGGAGAGGGAAGTCTTACTCATGCGGTAGCTGAGCGGAGCCGAAGCCACCACTTTGAGGAAAAGACCTGCAAGGTTTACTTCGCCCAAGCGAAGAACCTTGTAGATCCAAGGCGAAAGGTTGAATTCAAACCTAGAAGGCCGGTGCCCGGCATTGGCATCTGGGACCTTGCAGGTTAAAAAAGGAAACGAACATATGCACAGATTATTCCTAAAAATCGCTACGCGCTATCTGTTAAAGAATAAACTCTATTCCTTTATCAACATTTTTGGCCTGGCCATTGGTATAGCCTCGTTTGTCCTGATTATGCTCTATGTAAATTATGAGCGTAGCTATGACAAGTTCGAGGGGTCTGAAAATGTATATCGGGCCTATATGGATTATTTGGAAGGCGACACCTACGAACCCGGGGATGCCATGACCTATAATGCGTCGGGGCCCGACTTAAAAAGGGAATTTCCCGAAATCCTGGAATACGTCCGCTTCTATTATTTTGAGAAAATGACCTTTACGGTGGGGGACCGGATTTTTGATCAGCCTATGGGCTCGCTTGCGGATGCCTCCTATTTTAAGGTTTTTGGATACCCTCTAATAAAGGGAGATGCAGAGGATGCGCTCAAGGAACCCAATACCATTGTGCTTTCCGAGTCCTTGGCCAAAAAATTGTTCGGGAACCAAGACCCCATGCGCAAATCGCTCTCGGCCTATTGGGATGGTAAAGAGGCAGTCCTAACGGTTACCGGTGTAATGAAGGATATTCCTAAAAATGCACATTATAGGAACAACTACCTTATATCCTTCAAAACGGAGAATACATGGGGCATTTTTGGAAAGCGCCAACTTGAGATGAACTATGATATGAACAACTATTATACGTATCTCAAGTTGGATAAGAACACCGATGCGGATCTTTTGCGACAGAAGATTATCGATAGCGATATTGAAGACAACGAACGTGAAAGACACAATATTGAAGCTATAGAGAACATCCACTTGCTTTCGGACAAGCCTTATGAGGTTTCCGTGAACGGTAGTGCCACCCGGGTAAAGTTTCTTACGGCCATTGCCTTTATTGTTATCATACTTTCTTGGTTAAACTACGTTAACCTTTCTACTACCAAATCCCTGGAGCGGGCCAAAGAGACTGGGATACGGAAGGTGGTAGGGGCGCAAAGGCCGCAGCTTGTGCTGCAATCGCTTATGGAGTCCATGATTATCGGTACTATAGCTTTTGGTATAGCACTTATATTGACCTTGGTGCTATTGCCTATCTACAATAATTTTAGCGGTAAGGACATTGCGTTCGGGCTTACGGATATAAAAGGACTTCTCCCCATTCTAGGTTGTGTGCTGTTCGGAATGGTACTGGCCGGGCTGTATCCCGCACTGCTTCTTAGTGGATATTCCCCTGCCACAGCACTTAAGGGCAAGATACGCACATCGGCAAATGGACTTCATATTCGAAAAGGTCTTATTATAACCCAGTTTGTCGCAACAATTGCCTTGGTGGTGGGTACTCTGGTGGTTACCAAACAGATCAACTATTTACAAAACCAACCGATAGGGGCAAAACTCAACCAGGTTGTTGCCATTAAGGGCGATGTAGTTACGAAAAAGATAGACTCCCTGGTTATCAACGACTTCAACTTCTTGAAAGAAGAACTTGCTCTTTTTCCCTTTATCGAAAAAGCGACCATAGCGCAGACCTATCCAGGGGATAGTTTTGATAATCTATCGTCTACCCGCGGTATTGGACTGCCCAACGGAACATGGAACCAAACGGACATCTTTTATACCTACCATGCCAGACCTGATTATTTTGATATGGTCGGGATTGAATTTATCAAAGGACGTACCTTTTTACCCTCCGCCAGTGGTAGCAGCAATCAGGTTGTAGTCAATGAGACGTTTTTAAAGGAAATGGGAATCAGTGCCAAGGACATACTGAACAAGAACGTGTCTTTTTGGGGGAATCAGGAATGGGTAGTTACGGGAATCATCAAGGATTATCACCATTTTGGCCTAAAGGGGAACCTACTTCCCATTCTTATCAGGCATCAAAAGGAAGTACATAATGTGTTGGTAAAACTGGACGCCAGCGCAATGTCAATTTCTGGATTTAGTTCTGCTATAGAAAAGATAAAGGTGAAGTGGATGGAGGTTTTTCCCAAAAGCACCTTCAACTATACCTTTCTGGATCAGAAATTTGAAGCGCAATATAATGAGGACAAGGCCTTTGGAACGGCCTTCCAGGCGTTTACCATTTTGGCCATCCTAATTGCGTCCCTGGGCCTTTTTGGGCTAACCTCGTACACCGTTGTCCAAAGAAAAAAAGAAATTGGTATTCGGAAGGTCAATGGTGCCACCATACCACAGGTGCTGACACTTTTGAACAAGGACTTTGTAAAATGGGTGGGTATGGCCTTTTTGGTGGCGGTACCCATATCCTGGTACGCCATGGATAAATGGCTTGAGGGCTTTGCCTATCGGACATCCATAAGTTGGTGGATATTCGTCCTGGCTGGGATTACCGCTCTGGCAATCGCCCTGATTACGGCAAGTTGGCAAAGTTTTCAGGCGGCCGTGGCCAATCCAGTGGATGCGCTGAAGGATGAATGAGGTCTCAGAGACCCCAGTCTCCAAGACCTTTGGGGTCCGGGAGCGAATATTTTGGGAATAAGACCTGCAAGGCATGTACTGAGCGATCTGTGCTGAGCGAAGCCGAAGGGAGCCGAAGCCAAGGAGGCCTCCTTGTAGGTCTAAAACAAATTGTAGAATGTAAACCTACAAGGTCTTGGAGGCCTTGCAGGTTTCTAGAAGATAAGCTTTTTGAGCCATCACGATAAAACTAAAGTACCATGCTAAAGCACAGTTTAAAATTTGTTTTTCAGAAACGTCAAAAAGGGCAAATAATGAAAAGCATCCAGGTATTTCTTGCATTGATACTATGTTTCTCTTTGGGCCACGCACAAAGGAGCAAAAAAGTAAAAGGCAGCGGCAATGTTGTGTCCGTGCAAAGAACAACGAACGATTATGACGGAATTTCCGCCAGTGGATTTTATGACATTACATTGATTGCGGGCAAAGAAGGAAGCCTTGAACTAAAGGGAGAGGACAATATTCTGGACAATATAGAAACCTATGTCAAGGGAGGTACCTTGGTAATCAAGGCCAAGAAGAACATCAACCTTATGCCTTCCAAGGGGCAAGGGGTCTTTATTACTGTACCTGTGGATGAAATTGATACGATACGCCTATCGGGATCTGGAAATTTTATGGGAGAACCAACCTTGAGAACCCGGAATATGGATATTCAGGTGTCCGGTTCAAAGAATATTGATCTGGATATTGAAGCAAGCGATATTTCCATTGCCACTTCGGGTTCCAGCAATATTGATTTGGAAGGCCAATGTGAAGGGTTTAAGGTACGTTCTTCCGGCTCCTCCAACATCAAGGCCTTTGGCCTGGAGGTGGATGAGGCCTCGTTGGAGCTTTCCGGTTCCTCCAATGTGCAGGTATCGGTAAACGAGGCGATCATATCCCGGGTTTCCGGTTCGGGAAATATTCAATATCGGGGCAATCCGGATAAGGTCTCCAGTCAGATTTCCGGTTCGGGATCGGTATCTAAAAACTAAACCAAGTGGAGTCATCTATGTTGTCTATGGACTTGAATACGAATAGGAAATTGGGAGACCTGACAGGTTTGGAAAGAAGAGTTTAGACCAAAAATGAAATAATAAGAACCATGTTAAAACATAGCATTCTCCTTTTTTTACGGAACGCAAAAAAGAACAAAGGCATTTTTTTGATCAATACCCTGGGCTTGGGCATAGGGATAGCCTCCTTTTTGGTACTGGCCCTATATGTGTACAACGATCTTACCTATAATCATTTTAACGAAAATCTATCCAACATATATCGTATCCGCGAGGGAGAGAGCTTTCAGACCAAGGGTACGGTGGTGCCCAAAATCTTGGAGGATATCCCGGAGGTGGAAAACGCCACACGGATTTTTGATTGGGAGGGATTTCGGTTAAGTCATGGCGAGGTAGCTTTTGAGGAGAACATCAGGTATGTGGATCATGGCTTTTTCTCCCTATTCACCTTCCCCTTTGTGGAGGGGTCGCCAAAAACGGCCATTGCAGAAAAATTCGGGGTGGTCATAAGCCGGGAATTTGCCCAAAAATACTTTGGGGAGTCACCGGCCTTGGGCAAACAGTTCCAAGTAAAATTCGAGGATGTTTTTCTTACCGTAAACGGGGTGGTGGATATCCCAAAAAACTCCTCCGTTCAATTTGATATTGTGGCCTCCTACGAAACCGGGGAAACGCTTTCCCCATGGATCAAGGAGGTACACGATTGGTACAACACCTTTTCCGAGAGTTATGTCCTGTTGACCGATGGGACGGACCCCCAGAGCATCAAACCCAAGTTGCAGACCATTGTTACGGAAAATTTCCTCCCGGTAGGACAGAATACCACGGATTTAAACCTATTCCCATTTTCGGAATATCATGCGGAGGCTGAATCCAACCGTACCCTTATCGTAATCCTCGCCTTGGTAGCCCTGGGCATCTTGGGAATCGCCATAGTAAATTTTGTGAACCTCACTATTACCAATTCCTTGACCCGTACCCGGGAAATTGGCATTAAAAAAGTGTTCGGAGCTACAAGGAAAAATTTGTCCCGCCAAATTATGACGGAAAGTCTACTTGTGGGTCTGGGAGCACTTATCCTTGGGGTTTTGTTGACGTTGGTCTTTTTACCCACTTTTAATACCCTTTTTGAGACCAACCTGATCTTTGAGCCTTGGAGGAACTTCTTTCTCCTGTATGTGCTTTTGGGCATCTGGTTGGTCGTTGGCCTTTTTTCCGGAATAGTGCCTTCCGTTTTATGGGCCAAGGGAAAGCTCGTGGATAGTTTAAAGGGAAAACTCACCAGCCAGAACAAACCGGGATTTTCCAGATATTCCTCCATTGTGGTTCAGTTTGTTATTGCCATGGTCTTGATCTCCGGCACTTTCTTGGTGCGGAAACAGATCAACTATATGCTTTCAAAGGACCCCAAATTTGATCGTGAAAATGTCATCGTTACCCAGTTACAGAGTTGGCAATTTCCGGATCCCGAACTTACCTCCAGAAACTATGAACGCATTGCCAAGGAGTTGGAAGCGGACCCCTATGTAGAATCCGTTAGCTTTTCCGGCAATGTGCCAGGCACTTATCAAGAAAACTACAACGTTTTTTTTCCTGAAGGAGAAAGTGCATCCAAAACCTTATTTCTAAGAAAAGCCTACGTGGGAGAAAACTACTTCAGGACTTTTGGGATCGGCCTTCTGAATGGCAATGGGTTTGAAAGCAATACCGAATCCCATGAAAATACCGTGGTCCTTAATAAAAAAGCCGTGGAAGAATTTGGTCTTATAGATCCTATTGGTAAGGTAATCCGGGAATCTTCCAAATCCGGACATCCCTACAAAATTGCAGGTATTATTGGTGATATCAGTTATCGAGGGGTTCAGCACGAGGTGCAGCCCTTGGCCCATTTTTATTCTGAGCAGGAGGATTATACCGATTGGGGCTACCTCTCCGTAAAGACCAAGCAGGGTGCCAGTCTAGAAGTTATAGAACAATTAAAAAGGAAATGGAGTGAAGCCTTTTCAGGGGTTCAACCGGATTACTTCTTTGCGGATGCCAAACTCAATGAGCATTACAAAGAATATATAAAAGTAAACACTTTAATAAGCTGGTTTTCCGCTTTGGCCATTATATTGTCCTGTATCGGTCTTTTTGCCTTGGCCTCCTACGCCATGGCCCGTAGGACCAAGGAAATCGGTATCCGAAAAGTAAATGGTGCCACGATTGGGCAGATCCTCTCTCTTTTAAATAGGGATTTTCTAAAGTGGGTAGGTTTGGCCTTTATCATTGCCGTGCCCCTTGCCTGGTACGCCATGGACCAATGGTTGCAAGGATTTGCCTATAGGACCGCCATGCCTTGGTGGCTCTTTGCCGGGGCCGGGGGCATAACCATGGTAATCGCCCTTCTTACGGTGAGTTGGCAGAGCTTAAAAGCGGCCATGACCAATCCGGTGGAGGTGCTTCGGGACGAATAGGAAGCCCACCTCCAATACTTCGGCTGCGCTCAGTACAAGAGAGGGGGAGCGGATTTTAGACGTAAGGAATAGGACATAGGACGAACGCAGGGACTTGAGGGGTGTTTTAAAAAAGTGTGAAGTACGAAGTTGAAAATAGGAAGTTTGGAATTGGGAATCGTCTGGAGCTCGGGATTCTGAGCGGCCTGTCCTGAGCGCAGCCGAAGGAAGCCGAAGCCAAGGAAGCCTCCTTGTAGGTCTAAGTCATGAAGATGAAGACCTGACAGGTTTTTAGATGCCAATGCTTGGCACGGGCCTGTCAGGGCTATAACAAAATTTTGAAATGAAACCAGGACTAAAAGGTCTTGCCTATGTCAAGGCATCCGCTCGCTAAAAAGGGTAGGCAGTACAAGCACAAAACGAAAACAAGTATGTTCAGAAACTATTTAAAAATCGCGTTAAGGAATCTGTTCAAGAACAAATTAAGTTCCTTTATCAACGTTTTTGGCCTTACCCTGGGCATAGGCACCTGTATTGTAATTCTAATATTTGTGGAGTACGAGTCTTCCTTCGATTCGTTTCATAAAAAATCGGATAGAACGTTCAGGGTGGTGCAGCATACCCAAATGCCCAATGAGACCCTGTATTGGAACACTACTGCCTATCCATTGGCGGAGGCGCTAAGGAACGATTTTCCCGAACTGGAAATGGTAACCCAGGTTTCCGGTCCCGAGGCCCGGATCATTAAGGTCGAGGATGCCTCGGGGAACACAAACCTCTTTGAAGAGTCCGGAGTACTTTTTGTGGATCCCTCCTACCCAAAACTATTTGATGTGGAATGGGTAGTGGGCGCTAAAGACCAAGCGTTAAGCGGAATGGCCTCCGTAGTGCTGACCCAAGAATTGGCCCGGAAATATTTTGATCTTTCCGAAGAAAACTATCAAGAGGCCTTGGGCAGGACCATTTTACTACAGGGCAAAGATCCCCTAACGGTCACCGGCGTGATCAGACTCCCCAAAAGCAATTCCGATCATCAATACAGGATGTTGGTCCCTTACGAATTTTTTAAAGTCAATAATTCCTATTATGCCAACAATTGGTCGGGAAACTATCAAGGAACTACCTTCGCCCTTTTGAGGCAAGGGGCAAAGAAGGATGCCTTGGAATCCAAAATTGACGGTTGGAAGAAAAAGTACCTTGAACCCTTGGACGATAAGCGAATATCCTACCACCTACAGCCTTTGGAGCAGATGCACAATGAAACGTTGTACGGCCCTAGCCCTGGCGGCTATATCATGCCAAGGAACATATTGGACATTGCCAAGGTAGTAGCACTGTTTATACTGGTGATCGCCCTGGTAAACTTTGTGAACTTGGTAACCGCACAATCGTACACGAGAAACAAGGAAGTTGGGGTCAGGAAGGTAATGGGCAGTAATCGGGGGCATCTTATCCTGCAGTCGTTTTTTGAAAATGGATTGCTGATCCTTATAGCCGTACTTTTTTCTACGGTCCTTATTCAAGGAGCCATTCAATTTCTCAACAACAACTTGACCCTAATAGACCTAAACTTGGCCTTTTTTCCAAGGCACCTCGTTTATATCTTGCTGGCGGCAGTAATTGCGGTTGTTCTTGGGGGCTTTTATCCCGCATTGGTCTTCTCGGCTTCCAATCCAGTAAATGCGCTTAAAGGGAAAGTTCAGTTTAAAAAGAACAAAAGCATCGACTTAAGAAAGGGATTGGTTACCCTCCAATTTATGATCGTTCAGTTGTTTGTAATAGGGGCCATTATACTTGCTTTTCAAATGGACTATTTTAAGAACAGCAATTTGGGCTTCAACAACCAAGTTACGGTTATCACGGAGATTCCAGATCTAGAAAAAGGACCGGTCTTTCGGGAAAAAGTATTGTCGGATACCAATTTTTCAAAGGTCGCCATAGGTTCCGGACCTCCCATGGCGGTAAATGGGTTCCAATTGGGGACCAGATATCGGCAAGCCGGGCAATCCCCGGAAGAGTCCTTGGCGGCCGAAATTAAAATTGGGGATGCAAACTATCTGGATTTCTTTACTATAGGACTATTGGCGGGGAGAAACTTCCATTCTTACAAGGAAGCCTTTGATGAATTTATAGTGAACGAAACCCTTTTAAAATCGTATGGCTGGAGTCCTGAAGAGGCCATTGGCAAAAGAATTCAGATCAATGAGGGCGAAGCTACCATAGTGGGCGTAGTTAGGGATTTCCATAACAATTCCCTGCAATATGAAATTTCTCCCTGTATTTTTTTGAACTGGTCATACTTCCAGAATAAGGCCTTTATTCAAGTGGGCAATTCCAAGTTTTCCGGGATAGAACGGATTAAAACATACTGGGAGGAACTCTTTCCGGACAGCGTCTTTAAACAGCAATTTTTGGATGATGCCATAGCAAAGGAATATCTGGTGGAGCGGCTGGTGTTTAAAGGATTTACCGTGTTCTCAATATTGTCAATCCTCATAGGATGTCTTGGCCTTTTTGGGTTGATGTCCTTTATCGTTTCCCAAAAACGAAAGGAAATCAGTATTCGAAAGGTTTTGGGGGCCTCCTTCTTGGAAAATATATCCCTTTTCTCAAAGGAGTACGCCAAACTGGTGGGGCTGTCCTTTGTTATCGCGTCGCCATTGGTCCACTATTTTATGAGCCGATGGTTGGAGGGCTTTTCGCATCGGGTACAACTTTCCTTTTGGATGTTTGTTTTGGGCGGCCTTATCACGCTTGTCATTGCCTTGGCCACCTGTAGCTGGCAATCCATTAAAGCGGCCAGGGCCAATCCGGCAAAAAGTTTAAGAACGGAATAGAACTTATAAGGTCCTACCGGACGGGACGGGGGCCGAAACAAGGGCCTTGCAAGACACAAAAAATATCTTTTGGGCCGTAACTATAAAACTAAAGTACCATGCTAAAGCACAATCTAAAACTCTTTTTTCGGAACATCGGAAAAAATAAAAGCACATTCCTCATTAATATCATAGGGCTATCCTCGGGTTTGGCCTGTGCCCTGTTAATCGCGCTTTGGGTCTTTGACGAGCTAAGCGTAGATAAATTCCATAAGAACGAGACCCAGTTATATCAGGTAGTAGAAACCCCGGAAGTGGAGGGTCGTACCGTCCAAAACCCCAGTACGGCCGGACTCTTGGCGGAAACCCTTGCAGAGGAACTCCCGGAGATTCAACATAGCACCGGGATACGGAAAACCGGGGAGGTGTTGCTTTCCCGTGAAGAGACCCATTTTAGGGCCGAGGGATTGTTTGCCAGTGAGGCCTTTTTTGATGTTTTTTCTTTTCCCCTACTCCAAGGAAACAACGGTAGCGTACTTAATGATAAAAATGCCATTGTGGTCTCGGAAGATTTGGCGATCCGGTTTTTTGGCCAAACGGAAAATGTTTTGGGGAAAACCCTGATGTATATGGGAATGCCTTTTACCATTTCGGGGATTTTGAAAAATGTCCCGGCAAATTCTACCCTGCAGTTCGATTTTGTGATGCCCTTTTCTTTTTTCAAGGAGACCAGTCCTAGGGCTTTGGATTGGGCCTATAACTTGGTTCAGGTGTACCTTGTCCTGAAAAAAGGAACCAATATCCCCGATTTCAATGCCAAGATCAAGGGTTTTATAGCCACCAAAATTAGCGATACAAGTAGGCCGCTCCGTACGCGGTTGTTTTCCGAGAATTATCTCTACAATACATTTAGGGGGAGGACCGAAAAGGCGGGCAGGATTACCTATGTAAGGCTTTTTTCCTTGATTGCTTTTTTAATCCTGGTCATTGCCTGTATCAATTTCATGAACCTTTCCACGGCCAATGCATCGCGTAGGCTAAAGGAAATCGGTATCAAAAAGGCCATGGGGTCCAAACGAAGTGTACTAGTGTCCCAATATCTGGTAGAATCCCTGGCCACGACCTTTTTGTCCTTTTTGCTCGCCCTGTTGATCGTGGTCCTGTTGTTGCCCCTGTTCAACGCTCTGGCGGCAAAGGAAATGCAGTTTAGGTTTACCGGGCAATTTGTATCGATAGTCGGTATCATTTTAGTGGTTACGGGCCTTTTGGCCGGCAGTTACCCCGCCTTATATCTTTCAGGGTTAAACACAATTTCTACCTTAAAGGGAAAATTGAATACTTCTACTAAGGAAGTATTTGCCCGAAGAGGCTTGGTGGTCTTTCAATTTGTACTTTCTACCGTATTGATCGTTTCGGTACTCATTGTTTACCAGCAGTTGGAGTATACCCAAAACAAGAATTTGGGATATGACAAGGATAATATCATCTATTTTGACATAGAGGGAAAGGCCAGGCAGAACCTAGATACTTTTCTTTCTGCGGTGGAAAATTTGGAAGGAATAGCATCCGCCAGTAGCATATCCACCAATATCGTGGGCGGGAACAATACTACCACCCGACTGCAATGGCCCGGGAAAAATCCAGATTCCAAGGAAGTGTTCCAAATACGCCCCGTGAACTATAATATGATAGAGACTTTTAATATCGATATCATCAAAGGCAGATCTTTTTCCAAAGAATATGGGGCGGAGGCCTCCAAGATCATATTCAACAAAACGGCTATCGATGCCATGGGCCTGGAGGATCCCATAGGAAAGAAGGTATCCCTACAGAATACCGATTTTGAAATTGTAGGGGTTAGCGAGGATTTCCATTTTGCCTCATTGCATGAGGAAATCAAACCGCTGTTTTTTGTGTTACGGCCCGAATGGACGCGTACGGTCATGGCCAAGATTAAGGTGGGTCGGGAAAAGGTTGCTTTGGACAACCTCCGGGAATTTTATGAAACCTACAATCCTGGAATGGACTTCGATTTCAAATTTCTGGATGATACCTATGCAGCGCAGTATGCCGCCGAACAACGGGTATCTACCCTGGCCAAGTTTTTTGCCGGGCTGGCAATATTGATTTCCTGTTTGGGGCTTTTTGGACTGGCCCTGTTTAATGCGGAGCGAAGAAGAAAGGAAATCAGCATCCGAAAGGTATTGGGCCAAAGTGTAGCGCAGGTTACTGTAATGCTCTCCAGTGAATTTGCCAAGCTTGTCCTAGTCGCCATTGTAATTGCCCTGCCCTTGGCCTATATGTTGGCCCAAAACTGGTTGTCCGGCTTTGCCTACCGTATTCCGTTGCAATTGTGGTATTTCCTGGGTGCTGGGGTTTTGGCCTTGGGTATCGCCATGCTAACGGTAGGGAGCCAGGCCTTGGGTGCGGCCAATCGCAATCCCGTTGAGGGGTTGCGGGAGGAATAAGAGAGTGACCTGCAAGATTTTCCCTGCCGAAGGAAGGGAACCTTATAGGTCCAGAACAAAATGTTAAACCTTTTGAGCCCTAATTATAAAAGTAAAATACAATGGTAAAACACAATTTAAAACTTGGTTATTGGAAACACCAAAGAAGACAGAAAATGAAAAGTATCCCTCTATTTCTTGCGTCGCTATTTTGCCTATCCTTTATCCACGCCCAAAACGCCAAAAAAGTAAAGGGTAACGGCAACGTAGTAACCGTTGAACGAAATACTCGGGAATACGATGGTATCCGTGTTGGGGGTTTCTTTGAAGTGGAGCTGGTATCCGGAAAAGAAGGCAACATTGCCTTAACGGGAGAAGACAACATCTTGGAACATATAGAGAGCTATGTGGAAAGCGGAACCTTGGTCATTAAAAAGCCGGATAATCTGATTTTGAAAACATCCTCTGGCAATACCGTCTTTATCACGATTCCCGTAGAAAACATTGATGCCATTCGGCTTTCGGGCTCGGGAAAACTGTATAGCCAAATGGTTCTTAAGGGAGAAGATCTTAGAATACGGACTTCCGGTTCCCGTAATTTGGAGTTGTCCGTTAATACCCAATCGCTTACTGCGGTTAGCTCGGGCTCCAGTAGCATAAGCTTAAACGGCAATACCGAGAATTTTGAAGCCACTTCTTCGGGATCTTCCCATGTACGAGCCTATGAAATGAAGGCGAATAGTGTAGCGTTAAGGGCATCCGGTTCTTCCAATATCTGGGCAATGGCGAACGAATCCCTGATTTCGCGGGTTTCTGGATCCGCTAACATTAGATACAAAGGAGACCCCGAAAAAATAATCAGTAACACTTCAGGATCTGGAAAGGTGTCCAAAAAAAGTTAGTGGCATAAACTGGAAGACCTGTAAGGTGTTGCTGAAGAAGGAAGCCCCCCTGTAGGTCTGTAACAAAACGTTGAAACGAAATTAAACCCACAAGGCCTGTACCAAGTGTTGGTATCTAAAAACCTTGCAGATTTTTAAAAAATAAACCATTTGAGCCATCAAAATAAAAGAAGAAAACCATGTTAAAGCACAACCTAAAACTCTTTTTAAGGAACATCAAAAAGGACAAGGGCACCTTTCTGATCAACAGTATTGGACTATCAACAGGATTGGCCTGTGTAATCTTAATTGCCCTATGGGTAAAGGACGAATTGGGGATGGACAAGTTCCATCCAAATCACGAACGGATCTACCAAGTTGTGGAACATATGCAATTCAGTGATGGTATCCAGACTTTTATCGAGACCTCCGGTCCCATGGCAGAGCAGCTGGCGCAGGAAATGCCCGAAGTGGAATATGCCGCCGAGACCATAGATCCTTCATGGTTTGGGGAACATTTACTTTCCGTAGGGGATAAAAACCTAAAGGCAACGGGCCAAGTGGTAGGCCAGGACTATTTCAACATCTTTTCTTTTGGATTGCTCCAAGGGGATAAAGATCGGCTAATGGACAGTCCTACTTCCATTGTGCTTTCCAAAGAACTGGCCCTAAACCTCTTTAATACCACCGAGAATGTTCTGGGCCGGGTAGTGGAATTTAATAAGGAAAGGCAATTTCAGGTGTCGGGCATTTTTGAGGGAACCCCGACCAACTCTACCCTCCAATTCGATTTTGCCCTCTCCTCCGAGGTGGCCATGGAAGAGGCCCCTTGGTATGGTTGCCTTACGTCCTGGTCTTCGGGTACGGGAGCACAGGTTTACCTAAAGGTAAAGGAAGGCACGGATATCAAGGCCCTTAATACCAAAGTGGGGATGGTTCGGAAAAATAGAAATGAAAATACCATACGTACCACAGCACTTATTCCTTTTTCACAGCATTATTTAAAAGGAACTTATGAGGAGGGAAAACAAGTGGGCGGACGCATCCAATACGTACGTTTGTTCTCTATTATCGCGTTGATCATCCTGGCCATTGCCTGTATCAACTTTATGAACCTGTCTACCGCCCGGGCCTCAAAACGGCTTAAGGAAATAGGGGTAAAAAAGGCTGTGGGGGCCAACCGAAGCACCTTTATATCCCAATTTTTGGGAGAATCCGTTCTTATGGCCTTTATGGCCATGGGTATTGCGGTTGGTATGGTACTGCTATTTCTGCCCCATTTCAACACCATTGTGGGCAAACAGCTTACCCTTGATCTTGACCCCGGTTTTATAGGGATTGCCTTAGGCATTAACCTTTTGGCCGGAATATTGGCGGGAAGCTACCCTGCACTCTATCTTTCCGGTTTTAGTGCCATAAAGGTACTCCGAGGCAAGTTGGACCGCTCCTTAGGGGAACTTTGGACGCGTAAAGGTTTGGTAGTAGTTCAATTTGCCCTTTCCATTATCCTCATTGTATCGGTGTTCGTGGTGTATAAACAAATCGCTTTTGTACAGGAACAGAATCTAGGGTATGATCAGGAAAACATCGTCCACTTTAAGATAGAAGGATCCCTTAAGAATAAATTGGAGACCTTTGTCTCGGAAATCAAAAGGCTTCCCGAAATACAGAATGCCTCCAGTACTACCCATAGCATGGTGGGTCATTCTTGGAGCACCGGACTGCATTGGGAGGGAAGAGATCAGGATAACGTTACCTCGTTCCAAGTGGTGGGGGTCGACTATGACTTTATAGAGACCATGGGCATTGAAGTGAAAACAGGACATGCCTTTAGCCGTGAGTTCGGGTCGGACAGCACAGGACTCCTACTCAATGAAACGGCCCTCAAGGCCATAGGATTCAAAGAGCCTTTGGGCAAAACCGTGTATTGGTATGGGGAGAAGAAGATTATTGGTACGGTAAAGGATTTTCATTTTAAATCGCTGCACGACAAGGTAGAGCCCGTTTTGTTGGCCTTATTGCCAGAAGGGGTGAATAAGATCATGGCCCGGATCCAGAAAGGAAAGGATAAGGAGGCCCTTGCTCAACTAGAACGTCTTTACACAGAGTTTAATCCTGGTTTTCCCTTTGAATACGAGTTTTTGGACGATAATTTCCAGGCCCTTTATGAATCCGAACAACGGGTGGCTACCCTATCCAAGTATTTTGCGGGAATGGCCATTCTTATTTCCTGTTTGGGACTGTTCGGCCTGGCCATGTTCACCGCGGAGCGAAGAAGGAAGGAAATCAGTATCCGAAAGGTATTGGGCCAAAGTGTGGCCCAGGTTACGGTAATGCTGTCCAGTGAATTTGCGAAACTTGTCCTGGTCGCCATTGTAATTGCCCTGCCCATATCCTATATGCTGGCCCAAAACTGGCTGTCGGGATTTGCCTATCGCATTCCCTTGCAGTTGTGGTATTTCCTGGGTGCCGGATTGTTGGCCCTTTGCATTGCCATGCTTACCGTGGGCAGTCAGGCCATAGGAGCGGCGAATCGGAATCCTGTGGAGGGGCTGCGGGAGGAGTAGGAAGTCCCCTCTAACTCCCCCTTAAGGGGGAGGATTCTTAATCGGATGGGTAGACCTGCAAGGTACCTGTTGGTTGCTAATTGGAAGATGCAAGAACTTAGGGAGCTTCCCTCCTAAAAAGGAGGGATTGAGGGAGGTGTTGTCTGTTGATGACAAAGTGACCGGATGGGCACGCGTGTGCTGTTCAAGGCATCACGAGAAGACCTGCAAGGTTTTCCGCGCCGAAGAAGGGGAACCTTGTAGGTCTAAAACAAAATATTGAAACCAAACCTGTAAAGCCTGTGCCAAGCATTGGCATCTGCTGGCCTTTAGGGTCTGGAAGAAACAAAAAACCTTTTGAGCCATCATAATAAAGAAGTGGTTTAAACTTTTTGGATTGAAGCGAAAATTCATGATTTTTTGCCCTTTCGAAACCTTTTTTGAGTTGCATAGCAGGGCTACGGAAGGAAAAAAAGTCGAAGGAAAGGTGAAAAAGCATCATTTTTTAGCCTATTTAAAAAGTTTAAACGACTTCAAAAGAAGAAAACCATGTTAAAGCACAACGTCTTACTTTTTTTTAGGAACATCAAAAAAAACAAAATCGGTTTTTTGATCAACCTGATCGGATTGTCCACAGGTCTTGCCTGTACACTTTTGGTATACCTATGGGCTTCCAATGAAATGGCCATGGACAAGTTTCATAAGAACGATGCCCGTTTGTTCCAAGTTTTCCGAAATGTGCCCAGTGCCGAGGGGAGCCTTGTTACCCATGATTCCAACTCCAGTTTAATGCTTACTGCATTGCAACAGGAATTCCCGGAGGTGGAAAGGGCCACGGCCGTTTTTGAAATGGAAACCCATGCCATGCTTGAAAGCGGAAAAAAGAAAATTAGGGCCATGGGCCATATTGCAAGTACGGATTATTTCAAAATGTTCTCGTACCCCTTGATCTTGGGTAACGAGGACGATGCTTTAAAGGATGCCAACACCATAGCGATTTCATCAAATCTCGCCCATAGTTTTTATGGAGAAGGAAGCGATCCCATTGGCAAAGTGATACGGCTTACGCATGGGGAAGAGGAAATGGATGCGATTTTCACGGTTTCCGCAGTTTTTGAAATCCCCAAAAATGCCTCCGAGCATTTTGATTTTCTTCTTCCCTATGATAAGTTTCTACAACTCAGAGATCCCAAATACATCAATTGGGGCAGCAATAGCTCCAGTATATACGCTATACTCAAACCAGGGGTGGATATTGACGACTTCAATAAAAAGATTGCTGGTTTTATAAAAACCAAAAGCGAAAACAACAGGGCAACGGTATTTCTTAGCCTATTTTCCGACAACTATTTAAAGGGACGTTTTGAAAACGGAAAACGGGCCGGGGGTAGGAGCAGCTATGTGTTCTTGTTTTCGTTGATTGCCGTTTTTGTATTAGCGATCGCCTGTATCAATTTTATGAACCTGTCCACGGCAAGGGCGACAAGAAGGTTAAAAGAGGTGGGCATAAAGAAGACTGCGGGAGCTAGTAGAATGTCGTTGATTTTTCAGTTTATGACAGAATCCCTCTTGCTTTCGTTCTTCTCCCTGATTTGTGCAGTGGTATTGGTCATGGCCTTGCTACCCTGGTTCAACGAGGTTACGGGTAAAGTGCTCGAATTTGTTCTGGAAGGCCCTATTCTAATAGGGATTCTTGGCATAAGCTTGTTTACAGGGTTGGTATCCGGAAGCTATCCGGCCTTATATCTTTCCAAATTTAGTGTGGTGAAAGTCCTAAAAGGGAAAGTAAACACTGCTTTTGGGGAACTCCTGGTGCGCAAGGGTCTGGTCGTCTTTCAGTTCGCCATTTCTATTTTATTGATCGTGGCGGTAGGCATTATTTACAAGCAGTTGGAATTTATGCAGTCCAAAAATCTGGGTTATACCAAGGACAATGTACTTGTTATTGAACGGGAAGACGGTCTTATAAATAATATGGAGGTGTTTCTTGAGGAGGCCAGGCAGATTCCGGGCGTACTAAATGCCTCGTATATGATGGGTAGTATGACTAATTTTGACAATTCTTCCAGGGGTCATTCGTGGCCCGGACAAACGGAAGAATCAAAACAACTTACTTTTTGGCATTCGCATGTGGGCCCAGAACTTATTGAAACTATGGGAATTGAACTGGCCGAAGGCCGCTCGTATATCAATGATAGCAATAATGGGGAATCAAAGATTATATTGAACGAAACCGCCGTAAAACAAATGGGTTTAAAAAATCCCATTGGAACTGTAATCAATATGCGCGGACCCAATAGGGAAATCATTGGGATCGTAAAAGACTTCAATATGCAATCGCTCTATGAGGAAATTAGGCCCATGGCACTGCTCCTTAAAAATCAATGGATCAATACCTTGGTAGTGAAAATAAAGGCAGGAGAGGAAAAAACTACGATTGAAGGGTTAAATCGATTGTATACGGAATTTAATCCGGGACTTTCGTTTGATTTCCGTTTTTTGGACGATCAGTATCAACAATTGTACATCTCTGAACAACGGGTTGCCACCCTTTCCCAATATTTTGCTGGTCTTGCTATCCTTATTTCCTGTTTAGGACTTTTTGGTCTGGCGGCTTTTACGGCCGAAAGACGACGGAAGGAAATCAGTATACGAAAGGTAT
>JBCBSN010000020.1:0-32089 GCA_039819225.1 Bacteroidota bacterium
AGAGGTGATAAAAGGGGCCGCTGCCGCTGCAATATACGGATCCAGGGCCAGTAACGGAGTAGTACAAATATTCACTAAAAAAGGAAAAACCGGAGACCCCCGATTTAGCTTTTCCACCAATGCACGGGTCAATGAACTCAGAAAAAAAATAGATTATAATACGGTTCCTTTAGCCTGGGTAGAACCTGGTGACAATAGCGATTTAAGGACCGTCCCTGTTACCCGTTATGACCTTCAGGATACTTTTTTCAGCACAGGCTTCGGTATTGAGAACTACCTTTCCGTAAACGGTGGCAACGAGAAAACCTCATACTTTATCTCCGCTTCACAATTGGACAATGAGGGCATCATTAAAAACACCGATTTCAAAAGGATAGGCTTTAAGGCCAATCTTACCCAAAAAGCGTTTGATTGGCTTACTATCAATACCGGCCTAAACTACGTTCGCAGTACCAGTTCCGATATCCCCAATGGAGGGATTGCATCCGCCTACGGGGCTATTACCGGTTTTGTGTTCAGTGAAAATTCCATCAACCCTCAGCCCAATGAATCAGGTGTCTATCCAGTAACTTCCCCTTTGGTTCCCAGGACCAATCCCTTGGAAGCCGTGGACCGGTTCGATTTTAACCAAAAAGTGAACCGTGTTATTACCAGTGTGTCCCTGGATGCCCAGATCACAAAGCATCTATCTGCCAACTATGTGTTGGGACTGGATTTCTTCAATCAGTCCGGAACGGCGTTTATCCCTACCAATAATACATCACCAAACCCCAATGGGTTTGCAAGACGTTCGGATATCAACAACTTCCAATATAACAACGACCTTAACTTGTCCTACAAAATTGACCTCAATGAGGATATCAATTCCACAACTACGGTTGGCGGAACCTGGCAGTACGAGGAATTTGACCGAATCGGCATCAATGCCGATGGACTTCCTCCCATTGTTCAGACCGCGGAAAGTGGAAGTATCCTTGAGCAAGGAGAGACCCGGTCACAAATCTCGTATTGGGGGTCTTTTATACAACAATCCTTTAGTTATAAGAATAAGCTCTATCTCAATGGTGCTTTGCGTTTGGACGGGGCTTCTACCTTTGGGGAGGATGAGCGGAATCAGTTATACGCCAAAGCCAGTCTCTCCTATATATTATCCGAGGAGGACTTTTGGAAGAATACGTTTGGAGATACTTTCAATACCTTTAAGCTAAGGGGGTCTTGGGGTCAGGCCGGAAACCTTACGGCACTTACGGCATTCCAACGTTTTACCACCTTGAATCCCGACGCCATCAACGGTGCAACGAGCTTAATTCCGGATACGCAGCAAGGCGATCTTAATATTGCCCCGGAAAGACAGGAAGAAATCGAATTTGGTGTGGACGGCAGTCTTTTAAACAATAGACTGGGCTTTGAATTTACCTACTACAAACAGGATGTTACGGACTTGTTGTTACCCAGGGAATTGGCCCCGTCTACGGGCTTTAACAACAGGATCGAAAATGTGGGTGATCTTGAAAACAAGGGGGTAGAAGTTTTGCTCCGAGGGGTACCGATAAAAAGTAACGACTTTTCTTGGGATGTTACGGCAACCTTTACCACCAATGAAAACACCGTGACCAGTGTGGCCGGGGGCGGGCAATTTGCCTTGGCCGGTAGTTTTTCTACCAATTTTGTTATTGAAGGAGAGCCTTTGGGTGTGTTCTACAGGCAATACTATGCCAGAAACTCGGACGGCAGTCTACTTTTGACCCCGGACGGCTTTCCACAAAGAGAAAGGGGGAATCCAGATACCCAGACACCGCAACGAGATGCCGACGGGCAACCCGAGGGAACAACCTTAAGTAAAGTCATAGGCGATCCCAATCCGGATTGGTTTGGGTCATTGATCAATGAATTTGCCTATAAAAACTTTAAATTGAGGGTACAATTTGATGCCGTCCAAGGTTTTGATGTGTTTAATTGGAACCGTAGGCTACTGGATAATCCTATTTTTGGAGGAGGCTACAACGTAGGACAGGAACTTTTGGGAAACCGGCTCAAAGGTTTGGGAAGTACGGCAGGCCAAGCCAATATCTTTGAAGAATTCGTGGAGGACGGATCTTTTGTAAAATTACGGGAATTGGCTTTGAGTTATTCCCTGGATTCCCCATTTAAATCGGTAGATAATATCGTCTTTAGCTTGATAGGAAGAAATTTGATCTCTTGGGACGATTATAGCGGATGGGATCCCGAAATCAATACGGCCGGGCAAAGCAATGGGGTTCGTGGCTTTGATTTTGCCGGTGTTCCCATACCTAGGACCTATCAACTTGGAATTAATGTAAGTTTTTAATTGAAACCATTATGAAAAAAGCACTAAACTATAAAAAGGGTTGGATACTATTATGTGCACTGCTATCCATCTCCGTGTCCTGTGAGACCGATTTTGAAAATCCAAACGCCGCTACCACAGATCAAGCCTTTTCTTCCAGGGAAGGAATCTTGGCCGTGGCTGTAGGTATGCAACAGCTATATTCTACTACAGGAATGCGCTGGATCGTGGAAACACCCGCTATCACTACCCGGGAGGGAGGTATTACTACAACTTTTCTGAACATGATCGAGTTGGAGGATGGTGGTACAGATCTTCCCAATTTTAATTCCAATGTGCAAGGGTTATGGTCCTCCATGTTGCGAGTTATGAAAATTGCTGAGGATATTGAAGCAAACGCACCGAACATTGAATTGGCCGCCGGCACTCAAAGTGGTCTCCTTGCCCATGCCAAAATGTTCAAGGCGATGACCATAGGAAGTTTGGCCCAAAATTATGAGCAGGTAATCGTTCAGACCAGTAATGATAATGATGCGGCTTTCGTTTCCCGGATAGAGGCCTTCGAAACCGCCATTTCCCTATTGAATGAAGCCAACTCCGCTATCGCTTCAAATCCAATTTCAGATGAGTTTGAGGAACAAGTGACCCTGGGCAATATTGATATTCCCAATACCATAAATGCCTTATTGGCCAGATACAACTTATTTGCAGGAAACTATGATACGGCTATCGCCGAGGCCAATAATGTGGACTTGTCCTCTACTTCCCAGTTTTCGTATGACCTTATCAACCTAAATCCGGTCTGGAACAGGGTTTTCCTGAATGATGTCCCCAATTTTAGACCAAGGGACAATTTCGGACTTCCCGATGAATTTGTATTTGATACTGAAGACGGTAGACTTTCCTTTTATCTGGTACCTTCTGATGATACCAACCTCAATGATCTGCCCCTGGAGGATTTAGCAGGTTTCTTTGACGAGAATACAGGCCCCATTCCCATTTACCTGCCCGACGAGATGAATTTGATAATAGCCGAAGCCCAACTGAGAAAGGGTTCTCCGGACTTGGCGGCCGCCACGGCAGCACTGAACGAAGTTCTTACGGATACGGATGATATATATGGTATAAATGCAGGTCTAGAGGCCTACTCTGGACCCAATACGGTAGAAGACCTTTTGTTTACCATTTATCAAAATCGAAGGGCCGAGCTATACTTGACCGGGATGAGCTTGGAAGATAGCCGTAGATTTGAAAGGCCCCAACCCAGTGGAGCTACCAGGGTCTTTACCGAGGAACGCAACCGGAATTTTTATCCCTATCCGGATCTTGAAAGAAACAGTAATCCCAACACCCCACAAGATCCAACCCTTTAAAGTATTGATTAAGGTATGAGTTAAATATTAAAAGACCTACATTTATTTTATAAATGCTAGGTCTTTTTATTTGCGCTATGGTAAGAAAGTACTGTTTCCTAACCCTATTTATACTAGTGACCTCATGTAACGTCTTTAACCCCATTCCCCAACCCAAAAGGGAGTTTCGGGGCTTTTGGGTGGCTACGGTAGTCAATATCGATTGGCCCAAAAAAGGTACGGACCCCATTGAAAAACAAAAGCGGGATTATCTAAATATCCTCAAATTCTATAAAGATCTCAATTTTAATGCCGCCATTGTTCAATTGCGCACGGCAGGGGATGCTTTTTATGATTCAAACTATGCCCCATGGTCACGATTTCTGACGGGTACGGAAGGGCAATCTCCCGATATGGAAGAGGATATCTTGGCCTGGATGATAGCGCAGACCCATAAGCAGGGCATGGAATTCCATGCATGGCTCAACCCTTACCGGGCTACCTTTGACCTAAAGACCGATGTTCTTAGTCCCACCCATGACTACTTTTTACATCCGGAATGGATGGTAAAATATGGCAAAAAGTATTATTATGATCCAGGGTTACCTCAAGTACAGGAAAGATTGGTTTCCCTAATGGAAGAATTGGTACAAAATTACGAAATGGATGCCGTTCATTTTGACGATTATTTTTATCCCTATAAAATTAAAGGTGAAGTCTTTAAGGACTCCCTATCCTATGCCAACCATTCCCTTCCTGGACAATCCTTGGCCGATTGGCGACGGAGCAACGTGGATTCCCTGGTACGGAAATCCCACCGAATGATCAAAGCCGCTAAACCTTGGGTACAGTTTGGAGTGAGTCCCTTTGGGGTATGGAGAAACCAGTCGGCGGACCCTAGAGGTTCGGACACCCAAGCGGGCCAGACCAACTATGATGACCTTTATGCCAATCCCATTTTATGGATGGAAAAAGGCTGGTTGGACTATATTGTTCCCCAGGTCTATTGGAGCATGGATTTAGAAGTGGCCTCACATCAAAGGATTTTGGGATGGTGGGCGGCGCTGCCCTACCCCACAAATCTGTATATTGGCAACGGACCTTATAAGATCAGAAACAACAACGATACTGCCTGGGACAACAAAAAGGAGCTTCCCGACCAGTTGAAATTGGCTCGAAAAACGGATGACGTAGGCGGTAACGTTTTTTTTAGTGCCAAAAGCCTCCAATACAAAAATGCCGACGTAACGGAATATCTGAAAAAAAGGTTTTATCAGAACCAGGCCCTTCCTCCTGTTTCGCCCTTGGCGCCAAGTCGTTCTGAAAAAGAGTTCTCGGTCGCCGGAATCCGCACTATCGAAAACGGATATCAAATAGATATAGGCCCCTTAGAGGAATACCGTTATGCCCTGGTGTATGCTTCGGGACCTAAACAAAAGGCTGCTTACCCTATAAAAAAATTATTGGGGAAATTGCCTATAAAGGATTCCGGATATATCAAAATAGGTAATGAACTGGTGGGTGACAAAAAGCATATAGCTCTTACCACTTTGGACAAGTTTGGACATGAAAGTAATCCTGTACGGATCCATTTGGACAGAATACGGGAGTAACAATGTTGGAGGAAAATCACGGAGATTTAGAATTGTAAAACATGGACAAAAACGGATAACCTAAACCTTAAAAATGATACAAAAGGATAAATGGGCATGGGCGTGGGTGCCACTACTGTATTTTACCCAGGGCCTACCCTATGTAATCGTGGTTACCGTATCCGTGATCATGTACAAGAACCTAGGCGTAAGCAACGATGATATTGGACTGTATACCAGCTTATTATACCTTCCTTGGATGCTAAAACCCTTATGGAGTCCATTTGTGGACCTAAAGAGTACCAAACGCAATTGGTTTTTGGGCATGCAGCTTATTATCGCTTTATCCCTTTTCGGCGTGGGGCTAAGCTTGCCTACCAATCTCTTCTTTGTTACCACGTTGGCCTGCTTTTGGATGGCCGCCTTTGCCTCGGCCACCAACGATATTGCCTCGGACGGGTACTACATGATCGGACTTAGCGAAAACAAACAATCCTTTTTTGTGGGGATACGGAGTACTTTTTATCGCTTGGCCGCGGTAACCGGCGAAGGTCTTATCGTTATACTGGCCGGATTTTTGGAAAACCATTATGGGGATAACACCAAAGCATGGAGCATTACCATGACCGCTACCGCATTCTTAATGCTGGCCCTAACGGCCTCCAATTTCTTTGCCACACCCAAGTACGAGTCTTCATCCCAGGTGGTCTTGGAAAAGCCCAAGGGATTTCTGGAGATATTTGGCTCCTTCTTTAAAAAGCCTAATATTGGAATAGCTTTGGCATTTATCCTTACCTATCGATTGGGAGAGTCCCAATTGGTAAAAATGGCGGCTCCTTTTCTGTTGGATCCTCCAGAAAAAGGAGGGTTAGGATACTCCACGGAACTATTGGGAATCATTTTTGGAACCGTTGGGGTTATTATGCTGACCATCGGGGGAATTTTGGGCGGAATCCTTATTTCCAGGGATGGTCTAAAAAAATGGATGTTGCCCATGGTATTGTCCTTGAACGTACCCAATATCCTATATGCCATTTTAGCGCTGACCGGAACGGACAATATCGTTGCCGTTACGGCCACAGTGGTATTCGAAAAATTTGGTTATGGTTTTGGCTTTGCCGCCTTTCTCATGTATCTCATCTACATTGCCGAAGGAAAATCCAAGACCTCCCACTATGCCATTGCCACGGGGTTTATGGCCTTGGGCATGATGTTGCCCGGAATGTTAAGCGGCTTTATGCAAAGTTGGCTGGGTTATGGTGGCTTCTTTATTTGGGTGGTTATAGCGGCACTTCCGGCCCTGTTCCTACTGCCCTATTTAAAATACCCCTCGGATTATGGAAAAAAAACTGGAGAAGATGAATAATTTGATGACGTACAAAATCGCTTCGGACGAACTTACGCTTCAGGAAAAGGTCGGGCAATTCTTTATGCCCGCCGCTTTTATCAACGATACGGAGGAAGAAATCCTTCGACTAGAAGAATTGATCAAAAAAAATCATGTGGGTGGCCTCTGCTTTTTCCATAGTCGGGCCAGTGCCGCCACCAACTACGAAGGGGTAACCGAGATACCCTATAATGCAAAAAGCTTGGAAACCTTGCGAAAGTTGATCAAGCGATATCAGCGGGTAGCCAAATATCCCCTTTTGATAAGCATCGATGCCGAATGGGGTCTGGCCATGCGCATTGAAGAAACCCAGCAATATCCTTATGCCCTTACGCTAGGCGCCCTTGCCCAAAACAATGACCTCATCTTTAACGTAGGACGCAACATAGCCATAGATTGCAAAAAGGCCGGTATCCATTGGAACCTGGCCCCTGTGGTGGACATCAATACTAATCCGGGCAATCCCGTTATTGGCCATCGCTCCTTTGGGGAGCAACGGGAAAAGGTCTGCGAAAAGGCCCTTAAATTTATCAAAGGGACGCAATCCGAAGGTGTTCTTACCAGCATCAAACATTTTCCCGGCCATGGGGATACGGCCACGGATTCCCATTTGGGACTTCCCATAATCGGTAAGTCCAAAGAAACACTTTTGAAAAACGAGCTTTATCCGTTTCAAAAACTTATTGGGGAGGGGGTGGATTCGGTAATGGTAGGCCACTTGTCGGTTCCCGATTTGGCCCATGGGAAACGGTTGTCCTCCAGTCTTTCAAAAGACATTATTAAAGGGCTTCTACGGAACGAAATGGGTTTTAAGGGAATCGTGATATCCGATGCGCTCAACATGCATGCCGTTTCCAAAAACTATACGGTCAAGGGCCAACTGGAGTGGTTGGCCTTTGATGCCGGAAACGATATCCTATGCTTTGCCGAGCATACCCCGGAAGGCATCCAAACGATTATGGAGCATGCCTCTTTTGATCAAATTGAGGAAAGCTTTCAACGCATTTGGAGGCTTAAGGAAAAGGCGATGCAGGCTCAAGAACAAAAATCTGGCCCAAATACCAACCACTTGGATTCTAACGAGTTAAACAAAAAATTGGCGCAAGATAGTCTTACCTTTTTCAAGGGGAACGAAAACCAAATTAAGGAATTCATCAAAAATGGCTTTTATGGAGTGGCCGTTGGCAACAATACGGATAATCCCTTTTTTGATTCTTTAGGATCAAACATTTTATTTAACCGTTTACCCCTTTTGGACGGGGAATCGAAAACCAAAGATCCGCTAGAAAATGAAAAAGATGTTTTGTTGGCCATCTTCCCCCCAAGGACTTCACCTAAAGAGCTATTTGGCCTTGCCAAGGAAATTAAGTTGATAAACGAACTAATAGCCCGAAAAAATGCGGTGGTCTATTTGTTTGGAAATCCTTACGTCTTAAATCACATCAATTGTGAAAAAGCAAAAACGATCGTTATTGCCTATCAAGATTTTACAGTGTTTCAAGAAGTAGCGGCGCAACATTTTTTGGGCCGGCACAAGGCAAAGGGAGTCTTACCCGTTACCATCAAGGATTAATTATGACCATGAAAGAAAAGAATACCATAACAAAATCCTGGGATGAAAACGCCCAGGAATGGATCAGGATCATTGACTCGGAAATGATTCCCTCACGCAAGTTTACTAATAGGGCAGTTGTCCAAACCCTACGGAACCTGGAGGCTTCAAAAATCCTGGACGTAGGTTGCGGGGAAGGCTGGTTGACCCGGGAGATTACCCAAATGGGAAAAGTTGGAATAGGACTGGATGCCATTGAAGCTCTTTTGGAAAATGCCCGCATCAAAGGGCCGCAAGCATATTATCTCCTAAGTTACGAAGCGATTATTGCAGGCGAACTAATCCCAGATGCACCCTTTGAGGCCATAGTTTGCAACTTTTGTCTCTACGATAAGGATTCCTTAGCCCCACTTTTAAGTCAACTTAAAAAATTTCTATCCAAGGATGGTAAAATAGTGATACAGACCTTACATCCCTTCTTTTTGACCCAGCAAGATATCGAATACAAAAGTCAATGGTTAGGCGATGCTTGGAAGGGGCTTCCCGGCAAATTTAAAAATGGGCATTCCTGGTACGCCCGTACCATGGAGGACTGGGTATCGGTAATTCGCAAAGCCGGTATGGGGGTAGCGCAACTAAACGAGGTGGTGGATGGTGATAAGAAACCCATTTCCATGATCCTAATATTGAAGGAATGAAACCCTCATAGAGGGATTTTTTGGTTCTATATTGTTTTTAGTGGGCATTGATACCATCCACGGATTTGATATGAACCTACATTGCTTATAATTTGAAATTCATCTTTTTCATTTTTCCTTGATGAAAAACGAAACAAAAAATCAAGATGGGACGAGGAAATTGCTTCGCACCGCCCGCTCTCAGGCCTACATGCGTCGTGCTGCGCACCGCACTTGCGGCCCTTCGCAGGCTATTTCTGCGTCCCATCGGCACATCCCGGCAACCTTTGGTAGACCGGGACCGCCCTTTTCGTTAACCCGCACTAATCCACATAGAGCCAATTTTTTTAGGGCAAGGCAAATGCATAGACAAAGGACACACCACAAAAGGAAATGTTTAAAAACCAATCTGTTGGCTTAAATCTAAACGAATGAAGAACAAAAAATACAAGGTCATAGGCCTTATGTCCGGGACTTCCCTGGATGGTTTGGATATGGCCTATTGCCATCTCTGGGAGAAAAACGGCATCTGGGATTTTGAAATCCAGAAAACGTGCAGTGTTTCTTATACTGTTGGAATGAAAGCCAAACTAAAGGATTCCATATACTTGCCCGCCGAAGAGCTTCTGGTATTGCACAACACCTATGGCAATTGGCTGGGAGAACGTGCAAAGGCCTTTATGGAACCATCTGGACTTCAAGTGGATTTTATTGCCAGTCATGGGCACACTACCCATCATCGCCCTGAACTTGGGCTCACCTTTCAGATTGGTTCCGGACAACATTTGGCCAACGCCTCCGGGCATCCGGTTATTTGTGATTTCCGGACCAATGATGTAGCCCTTGGCGGGCAGGGTGCCCCGTTTGCCCCCATAGGTGACGAATTGCTTTTTGGTTCCTATGATTTCTGTCTAAATCTCGGGGGTATCAGCAATATATCCTTTAAAAAAGAAGATAAACGAATTGCCTATGATATAGGTATGGCCAATATGGTCCTAAATCATATCACCGCCAAAATAGACCTAAGTTTTGATGATGACGGACGGATGGCCCGAAAGGGCAAGTTGAATTCCCAATTGTTTAAAGAACTGAACGCGCTCCCCTATTACCAAGCACCTTTTCCCAAATCCCTGGGCTACGAATGGTTTGTGGAAAAAGTAGTTCCCATTGTGGACGGTACGGAGGATGATATAGAAAACCTGCTGCATACGGCAATACATCATAATTGCGAACAAATCGCAAAAGAGGTGCTCGCCCAAAGGACAAAAAACATGGATTCACTTTTGGTAACGGGAGGCGGTGCCTTAAATACATTTTTTATTGAGGTTTTACAGGAAAAATTGGGAGAAGAGGTAGCCGTAATTGTTCCCTCCAGGACATTGATCGAGTTTAAGGAGGCCCTGGTCTTTGCTTTAATGGGTGTGCTACGATGGGAAAATAAAGTAAACGTGTTGAGTTCCGTTACGGGTTCAAAACGGGATTCTTCCAGTGGTGTCGTCTTTTTTTATATCTAAAATTACCATCAAAGACATTCTTTTTCAGAAGGAATCTTATTATCCTCCTGGGGAAGTCCAACGATGAACATTCGGAAAAATTCTAAACACAATAGGGTATATACATTTCTGAAAATCAACTATATAAGTCTTTATGGGAATTTTATATTTTAATCATGGATAATGGTGTTTTTTATAGTTTTAAGCATCAAAATCTGGCCATTCCTTCGTAAATTTATGCTTGCTTTTTCCCATTGTAGAACATAGCAACGGCTTAATCCATGTGTTACAAGATTTCGGTATATATTTTCTTTTTTCTTACCTCCATTTGCACCTATTCCCAAGAATCTCCCAATTATGACGGCGGACTCAATATAAAGTTCGATGATGAAGGGAAAAAATATCTCAGAATCATTTCTTGGGCCCAAGTACAGGCCATACACAATAATCAAGTATCCGATGACCAGGAACGAATAAGTTTTAGTTTGGCCCGTGCGAGGATATTGATGCTTTCGCAAATCAATGATCAGTTCCTGATCTTGACCCATTTTGGACTCAACCGACTTAACAGTAATACCATGAGTCCAACCGGGCTTTCAGATGCCTCCGAGCTATTTTTTCATGGGGTTTGGGCCCAATACAACCTGGGAAAAGACCATTCCATTGGAGGTGGGTTGCACTACTTTAACGGAATCTCCAGGCTAAACAACCAGAGCACCCTGAACATTATGACCCTGGACAACAACAGGCAATCCTGGTCAACTTTTGGACTTTCCGATCAATTTGGCCGACATCTGGGCATTTATGCCAAGGGAAGTCTGGGAAAGTTGCAATATAGGGTAGCTATCAATGACGCCATTACCAATGGTCTGGACACCAGAGATCCGGAGAATGGCGGCGGTGCGGTCTATGGTGGAAAACGAATTCTGGGTTCGGCAGAGGCGGGAAAGAGTTTTGCCGGATATTTTGAGTATAACTTTTTTGATATGGAATCCTATCTTTTGCCCTATAAAGTGGGCACCTATTTGAGCGGAAAGCGTATATTTAACGTTGGAGCAGGGTTTTTTCTGCATCCCTCGGGATCGGTAAGGGCTGATAATAATGGAGAATTGGTAGCCGAAAACGTTAGGATTTTTGCCGCGGATGTGTTTTATGATGTCCCTTTGGGCAATAATGGCAGTGCGCTTACGGCGTATGTCACCTTCCAGTATAATGACTATGGCACGGATTATCTGTTCTCCGCTTACGGCAGTGGGAGTATGTCTTATGGTCATGCAGGATATCTGATCCCTGGAAGTATGGAAAAAACAAGATTTCAACCTTATGCTTCCTATGCCCTAAACACCTATGATGCCGTGGATGACAACAGAAGTATTTTTAGTATTGGTGCAAACTCCTATTTTAATGGAAACAATTCCAAACTTACTTTGGAATACCAACATCAAAAATTCGGGAGGGATTCCATGAGCACCGTTACGCTACAAGCAATGATTTACCTATAAAAACGCATTATGTCGGAAAAACAAAAAAAAGCCACCGCCTACTGGAAGGAAAATGTAAGGTATCTTTTTATCCTATTGACCATTTGGTTCCTCGTATCCTACGGCGCGGGAATCCTATTTAAGGATGCGCTGGACAAGATTGAGATTGGAGGTTTTAAACTTGGATTCTGGTTTGCCCAGCAGGGGTCGATCTATGTCTTTGTGATACTCATATTTGTATATGTACGGCTCATGAACAAACTGGATAAAAAATATGGATATGATAACTGATACTAAATGTTTGTCCTATCGGTATAGACAGATGCCGGATGCTATACAATATTGAATTGAAATCATTCTAAGTAGATATCCGGTTTTGTCCAAATTTTAATCACAAGGCTTCAACCTAATATCCTATAATATTTGTAACTCAAATAACCAACACGACCATGAGCGTTCAAATCTGGACTTATATTTTAGTAGGAATTACATTTGCCCTTTATATTGGTATCGCCATCTGGTCCAGGGCTGGATCCACAGAGGATTTTTATGTGGCAGGAGGAGGCGTATCCCCTTTGGCCAACGGAATGGCAACCGCGGCGGATTGGATGTCCGCTGCATCCTTTATTTCTATGGCGGGGATCATAGCCTTTGCAGGTTATGATGGTTCCGTCTACCTAATGGGTTGGACCGGAGGTTATGTGCTATTGGCGTTACTGTTGGCCCCTTATCTCAGAAAATTTGGAAAATTCACGGTGCCTGATTTTATTGGGGACCGTTACTATTCTAAAACTGCCCGTATCGTTGCCGTCATTTGCGCCCTTATTGTTTCCTTCACCTACGTGGCAGGCCAAATGAGGGGAGTTGGTGTTGTGTTTTCACGCTTTTTGGAGGTGGACATCAACACCGGGGTGGTCATAGGCATGATCATTGTACTCTTTTATGCCGTATTAGGGGGTATGAAAGGAATTACCTATACCCAGGTAGCCCAATATTGTGTGCTCATATTTGCTTTTATGGTTCCGGCTATTTTTATTTCCATTCAAATGACAGGGAATCCTATTCCACAATTGGGGATGGGATCAACGCTGAAGGATGGTTCGGGAATGTACCTGTTGGAAAAACTGAACGGCCTATCCACGGAATTGGGCTTTGCAGAGTATACGAACGGCTCAAAAAAGGTCATCGATATTTTTGCAATTACCCTGGCCCTAATGGTAGGAACCGCGGGACTTCCCCATGTCATCGTACGGTTCTTTACCGTAAAGCGGGTCAAGGATGCCAGGAAATCAGCAGGTTTGGCCCTTTTGCTTATCGCTATTTTGTACACTACAGCGCCCGCGGTATCGGTATTTGCAAAGACCAACCTTATAGAGACCGTAAGTAACAAGGCCTATGCCAATATGCCCCAATGGTTCAAAAACTGGGAGACTACCGGACTCTTGACATTTACGGATAAAAATGGAGACGGAAAAATTCAATTTGTGGCGGACAAGGCAAGGAACGAGCTGGTCGTGGACAACGATATTATGGTCCTGGCCAATCCGGAAATCGCCGATTTGCCCGCTTGGGTCATCGCCTTGGTGGCCGCCGGAGGGTTGGCGGCCGCCCTATCCACAGCTGCCGGTCTGCTGTTGGTCATTTCGGCATCTGTATCCCACGATTTGATCAAAAAAGTTTTTGTGCCCAATATCTCGGACAAGGGGGAACTTTGGGCCGCTCGTATATCGGCCACCGGAGCCGTGGTCATTGCAGGATATTTTGGAATCAACCCCCCCGGTTTCGTAGCGGCCGTAGTGGCCCTGGCCTTTGGTCTTGCGGCAGCCTCCTTTTTCCCCGCCATTGTTCTGGGCATATTCTATAAAAAGATGAACAAAGAAGGTGCTATTGCCGGTATGGTAGTGGGCATTTCCTTGATGCTGTTCTATATGTTAAAATTTAAATTCGGCCTTTTTGACGGCGGCAAGGAAGCGGTGCCGGGGCTTGTAAAGGATTGGTGGTTCGGGATTTCTCCGGAAGGCTTTGGCACCGTTGCCATGGTCGTAAACTTTATTGTTTCTATTGTAATCAATAAGTTTACACCGGCCCCGCCAAAAGATGTTCAGGAAATTGTCGAGGATATTAGGATTCCCAGCGGTGCAGGTGAGGCAACGGGACATTAACCATAACCATTACCATGTAAAACCCGCTTTTAATTAAATTCAAAAAGTACATGAGCAATTATCACATTAAACATTTAGAAGAATATTATCAAGTATACCGGAAGTCTGTTCGCAATCCTGAAAGTTTTTGGGAAGAAATCGCGGAAGAGCATTTTGTCTGGCGAAAAAAATGGGACAATGTGCTTTATTGGGACTTTGAAAAGCCCGAAATAAAATGGTTCGAGGGGGCAAAAGTAAACATTACCGAAAACTGTATAGATCGTCATTTGCCTACTAGGCGTAATAAAACCGCCATACTCTTTGAGCCTAACGACCCAAAGGAAAAAGCGCAACATATTAGTTATGGCCAATTACATAATAGGGTCTGCAAAATGGCCTATGTGCTCAAGGAAAAAGGTATCCAAAAAGGGGACCGCGTTTGTATTTACCTTCCTATGATTCCCGAACTTGCCATTGCAGCTTTGGCCTGTGCACGCATTGGTGCCATACATTCCGTGGTATTTGCGGGATTCTCGTCCCAAGCCCTTTATACCCGTATCAACGATTCCGATTGTAAGATGGTGATTACCTCGGACGGATCCTATAGGGGAACCAAGACCATTGACCTTAAGGGTATTGTGGATAAGGCCTTGGACGATTGCCCCAGTGTGGAATCAGTTCTGGTGGTAAATCGTATTGGCAGTAAAATAGATATGAAAAAGGGTCGTGATTTTTGGTTACAGCCTCTTTTGGATGATGCTTATGGCGAAATAGCCGCTGAAATCATGGATGCAGAAGACCCCTTGTTCATTTTATACACCTCGGGATCTACCGGTAGGCCAAAGGGAATGGTACATACCTGTGGGGGTTATATGGTGTATACCGCTTATACTTTTAAAAATATTTTTCAATATAAGGAAGACGATGTTTTCTGGTGCACTGCGGACATTGGTTGGATTACCGGACATTCGTATATCGTCTACGGCCCTTTGGCCAATGGGGCCACTACCGTGATGTTCGAAGGTATTCCCTCCTACCCCGATTTTGGACGGTTCTGGGAAATTGTCCAAAAGCATAAAATCAATCAGTTTTACACCGCGCCAACCGCTATAAGGGCCTTGGCCAAGGAAAATCTAGACTTCCTGGAAAAGTATGACCTTAGCAGTCTTAAAGTATTGGGATCCGTTGGAGAACCCATCAATGAGGAAGCCTGGCACTGGTACAACAACAATGTGGGCAAAAAACACAGCCCTATCGTGGATACCTGGTGGCAAACGGAAACCGGCGGTATCATGATTTCCCCGATCCCCTATGTTACACCTACCACCCCAACCTATGCCACCCTGCCCTTTATTGGTGTTCAACCCGCGTTAATGGACGAACAAGGCAACGAATTAAAAAGAAACCAAGTGGAAGGCAGGCTATGTATAAAATTTCCATGGCCCTCCATGGCACGTACCATTTGGGGAGATCATGACCGATATCGAGATACCTATTTTTCGGCCTATGGGAACAACTATTTTACAGGTGATGGTGCCTATAGGGATGCAGTGGGATATTATCGGATAACAGGGCGTGTGGACGATGTTATCATTGTTTCGGGACATAACCTGGGTACCGCCCCCATTGAGGATTCCATCAATGAGCACCCTGCCGTTGCCGAATCTGCCATTGTCGGTTTTCCACATGATGTCAAAGGCAACGCGCTCTACGGCTATATAATGCTCAAGGAGACCGGGGAAAGTAGAGACCGAGATAACGTCCGTAAAGAAATCAACCAGCAGATTACCGAACAGATAGGCCCAATTGCAAAGCTGGACAAGATTCAATTTGTATCGGGCCTTCCTAAAACGCGCAGCGGTAAGATCATGCGCCGAATTCTAAGAAAAATTGCTGGTAGGGATACCTCCAATCTCGGGGATACCAGCACCCTGTTAAACCCAGAGGTGGTAGAGGAGATAATGGAGAACGTGCTTTAGTTGTAAGACCTGTCGGGTTTTGGAAACCGGACAGGTCTACACCGATTATTAGGCGGTAGCTACTGTACGCCTTTTACGTACCATAAGCATAATGCCCAAGGATAGCAGGCCGCAAATGGCCAATCCGGTAAACATGGGCCAAACGGAATCCTGAACGAAACCGCCAATGAAGGTGGCTATGGGTATCGCCAGGAGTGTGGAAACAAATCCATTTATGGCCGCCCCTATACCCGCAATATGGCCAATGGGCTCCATGGCTATGGAACGAAAATTACCCCATAAAAATCCCAAACAGAAAAATTGAAGGGAAAGAAACGCTACGAGTACCACAATATTGGGATTGGGCTTATTCCAAAATAAAATCGCGTACAATAGCGCTACACCGCAAAAACCGACCAAGGCCATAAGGGCTAATCTTCGCATGCCAAAACGAATTACAAAGGCACCGTTCAAAAAGTTGGCAAGACCAATGGAAATGGCCAAACCTGCAAAGATATAGGGAAAGGCTTCCTTTAGGTCATATTGAGATTCAAATATTTGTTGGGATGCGCTTAAATAGACCAGAAAAGATCCCGTTACCAGGCCCGAGGTAAAGGTAAAGGCAATAGTTTCTCTAAATTTCATGAACTCCCTTAAACCATCTATAAAAACGTGGTTGGAAAAGGGAATTTTGTATTCCGGCCGTAAGGTCTCCGGTTGCCGTTTCCAAAACCAGATGCCAACGATAAAGGCAAAGATCAATTGAAAATAAAAAATGGCCTCCCAGCCAAAGCCGTCCATGATCCATTTTCCGATGGCCGGAGCCACAATGGGGACCAAAATAAAAAAAGTGGTAACGAAGGACATCACCCGGGCCATATAATCGCCCTTGTAGATATCCCGAATAATAGAAATGGCAATTGTCCTAGGTGCGGAAAGGCCGATACCCTGAAGAATCCTTCCAAAAACCATGATTTCCAACGAAGGTGCCGTAACACAGATAATACTGGCCGTGGTGAAAAGCACGAAACCGGTATACACCATGGGCTTCCTGCCATAACAATCTGACAGCGGGCCAAAAAACAACTGCCCTACCCCAAGTCCCAAAAATATCATGGTAATGAGGAGTTGGTTATCCGTGGGATCAAAACTTTGGATGGATTCGCCGATATCCGAGATTGCCGGCAAAAGGGCATCTATGGCCAAGGCAACTATGGACATTAAAGAGGCCATAAGTACCAAAAACTCAAAATCCGGTTTTTCCTTTTGGTTTTGCATTTGGCAAAAGTAGCCATATACCCGGAATGCCGCTTAAAAAATCAGTTGATATTTCCGTTAAGCCTAAAAAAACCCGAAGCTTCAAAGAAAAGCTTCGGGTGCCTAAGACAAAAAACAAACTATTTACAAAGGAATATTCCCATGTTTCTTTTTGGGAGATTCCACTTGCTTATTCTCCAACATGGCAAAGGCTTTGATGAGTTTTCTTCGTGTATTTTCGGGAAGAATCACTTCATCTATAAAACCTCTGCGCGCCGCCCTGAAGGGGTTGGCGAATTTATCCGCATACTCCTTCTCTTTCTCGGCCAGCTTTGAAGCGGGATCTTCAGCGGCCATAATTTCCCTACGGAAGATAATCTCACTGGCTCCCTTGGCGCCCATTACCGCGATTTCGGCTGTGGGCCAGGCAAAGTTGAAATCCGCCCCGATATGCTTGGAGTTCATCACATCATACGCACCTCCATAGGCCTTCCTTGTAATTACCGTAACTCTTGGTACCGTGGCCTCACTAAAGGCATAGAGCAGTTTGGCACCGTGTACGATGATTCCGTTCCACTCCTGATCCGTACCGGGCAAAAATCCCGGAACATCCTCCAATACCAACATAGGGATGTTAAACGCATCACAGAAACGGACAAAACGAGATGCCTTTCGGGAACTTTTCACGCCAAGCACTCCGGCAAGGAACATGGGCTGATTGGCAATAATACCAATACTGCGGCCTCCCAATCTGGCAAACCCACAGATAATGTTCTCCGCATAATCCTTATGGATCTCATACCAGGAATCCGTGTCTATAATGCCATTGATCACATCGTGCATATCATAAGGCTTATTGGGGTTGTCCGGCACAATGTCCCTTAACACCTCCCGTACCTCGTCCCCTAGCTCATAAGGTAATTCCTTTGGGGTTTCCCGATTACTTTGGGGAAGATAACTCAATAGCTTTTTTACATCTTCCAAACAGGCAACATCGTTGATCGAGGTTTTATGGGCCACCCCGGATTTTACGGCGTGGGTAGTGGCACCTCCCAGTTCTTCGGCGGTTACCTCTTCGTTGGTTACCGTTTTTACAACATTGGGCCCCGTTACGAACATATAGCTGGTTTGTTCCACCATGATAGTGAAATCCGTCATAGCCGGCGAGTAAACAGCACCCCCGGCGCAAGGGCCCATAATGGCCGAAATCTGTGGTACCACTCCGGAGGCCTGAACGTTGCGGAAGAAAATATCGGCATACCCTCCCAGAGATTTAACTCCTTCCTGGATACGGGCACCACCGGAATCATTAAGTCCTATTACGGGAGCCCCTACCTTCATTGCCAAATCCATGACCTTACATATTTTTTCCGCATGTGTTTCGGACAATGCACCACCAAATACGGTGAAGTCCTGGGCGTACACATAGACCAATCTTCCATCCACGGTTCCGTAACCAGTGACCACACCGTCGCCAAAGTAGATTTCCTTATCCATTCCAAAGTCAGTAGTCCGGTGGGTTACCAATACACCCATTTCCTCGAATGATCCTTCATCCAGAAGATACTTTATGCGTTCACGGGCCGTTAACTTCTTCTTTTGATGTTGTTTATCTATTCTTTTTTGGCCACCTCCCATATGGGCCAGGGCCACTCTTTCATTCAATTTCTCCAATTTTGGATCCATAGTCTAATGTATTGGTGTTCTTAGCTGTTTTTGATCTTCCTTGTACTGTTTCAGGGCCATGATGGCAGCAATCTTTGCTTCCTCCTCGGTACGTTCCTTTAACGCCTCAGGAGAATAGTAGTCCTTCACAAAATGCGTATCGAAATTCCCGGAGCGGAAAGCTTCGTGCTCAAAGACGTAGGTTCCAAAAGGAAGTGTTGTCTGTACACCTTTTATATGATAGTCCTCTATGGCCTTTAGCATTAGCTGTATGGCCTCCTCCCTATTCTTGCCATAAGTAATGAGTTTGGAAAGCATGGGGTCATAATAAATAGGTACGTCCATCCCTTGCTCAAAACCATTGTCCACCCTTACACCTTCTCCCGTCGGAAGCTTATACGTCTCCAGGGTGCCCACACTAGGGAGAAAATCGTTCAAAGGATCTTCGGCATACACACGGAGTTCCAGCGCATGTCCATGAATTTTAAGGTCTTCTTGTTTAATCTTAAGCTCCTCTCCACGAGCGATATTGATCTGTAGTTCAACCAGATCCACACCGGCAATAATCTCACTCACAGGATGCTCTACCTGTAACCTGGTATTCATTTCCAAGAAGTAAAAATTATGGTCGGCATCCATTAAGAATTCTACCGTACCGGCACCCAAGTAGTCACAGGCCTTGGCCACTTTTGTAGCGGCATCCCCCATTTTGGCCCGTAGTTCCGGGGTTAAAATAGAGGAAGGAGCTTCTTCTACCACCTTTTGGTGCCTACGCTGTATGCTGCACTCCCTTTCAAAAAAATGAAGTATATTGCCATGACTGTCCGCCATTACCTGTATTTCGATATGTCTTGGCGAAGTCACGTATTTTTCAATGAAGACCGATCCGTCGCCAAATGCCGATGTGGCTTCGCTTATGGCACGATTCATCTGTGATTCCAGGTCTTTTTCCTTCTCAACGATACGCATCCCCTTGCCGCCGCCACCGGCCGAGGCCTTTATCAGAATGGGAAACCCTATTTCCTTGGCAATTTCCTTGGCCTTTTCCACATCTGTAATGGCTTCATCTATTCCCGGTACCATAGGAATATCATACTCCTTAACAGCTTCCTTGGCCGCCAATTTGCTACCCATGACCCGTATAGCCTTAGATTTTGGACCAATAAAAATCAAGTCGTTCTTCTCCACCGCCTCTGCAAAATCTGCATTCTCGCTAAGGAAACCATATCCTGGATGAATACCGTCCACATTAAGACTTTTAGCCACTTCAATGATCTTATCCCCCCTAAGGTAAGACTGCGCGGATGGGGCCTCGCCGATACATACGGCCTCATCGGCAAATCGTACATGAGGTGCATTCCGATCAACGGTAGAATAAACGGCAACGGTCTTAATACCCATTTTCTGGGCCGTTCTCATGACCCTGATCGCTATCTCACCCCTATTTGCAACTAATATTTTCTTCATAATATACTATTCAAATTCAATCAACAAATGTTTCTTTTCCACGGCCTCGCCTTTGCTCACGGCAACGGTCTTGATTACCCCGTTTCGGGGAGAGGTAATTACATTTTCCATTTTCATCGCCTCCAGAATCATCAATTGCTCGTCTTCTTGAACTTCCTGGCCTTCCGCAACGTTGATTTCTAAAATCAGTCCCGGCATTGGAGCTTCAATGGAACCGATATCTTTGGCGGAAGCTAAGGAAAAGCCCATTTCGTTGATCAAGAGATCCAATGCATCGGCAATATTCACCGAGTAGGCATTGTTGTTCACCTTTATTTCATACGTTTTGTTATTGAAGTCAGAGTTGGTAATCTTGACCTGGAAAGGTCTGTTATCTTGAAGAATGTGGTACTCTGTACCAGAGGTGCTCAGGGCATCTAATTTTGAGATATCCCCTTCGGCTAGGTCAAACGTAAATGTATCGTTCACCTTCACCTTAAATGCATTGTCCATAGGCATGGTCATTTAAAATTAAGATTTCTGTTAACTTATATTTCAATTTCAAAATTCAGCACATCTCAAAAAATGGTATTCCCATTTGTCTTACAAACTCGTACTAGCACCTTGCCCCATACCCTGGGCCCACCTTCTATCCCGGCACAAAATTATTCCTAAAATACAGTGGGGAACATGAAATTTATCATGTTTTAACACAAAATAAGATGCTAATCTTGTAGCCGGAAAAACCGTGCGGAATAGTTGCTTTACCGCCAAATCCGTATTTTTGGGTTAAAACAAGCATTATGTTGATCATTGGGATTGCCGGAGGCACAGGCTGTGGTAAGACCACGGTGGTAGATCAGATCGTAGACGAGCTTCCCCCGGGAGAAGTAGGTGTCATTTCCCAAGATTCCTACTATCGTGATCTTTCCCATTTGTCCCTGGAGGAGCGCAAAAGGACGAATTTCGACCATCCGCAATCTATAGATTTTGAATTGCTGGAAACCCACCTAAAATCCTTAAGTTCCGGACGTTCCATCGAACAACCCGTGTATTCCTTTTGGGAATGTAACAGGACTTCCGAAACCGTGAATATTACACCCAGTAAGGTAATCATCGTTGAGGGTATCTTGATCCTTACCAACGCAACGATACGGAAAATGATGGATATCAAGATATTCGTACATGCCGATTCCGATGAGCGATTGATCCGAAGGTTAAAAAGGGATGTCAACGAAAGGGGCTGGAATTTGAACGAAACCCTGAACAACTATCAGACTACTATTAAACCCATGCACGATCAATTTATAGAACCTTCCAAGGAGTATGCGGACATTATTATCCCCAACAACACCTATAATACGGTAGCCGTGGATATTGTACGGACTATAATCAATGAAAAAATAAGTTAGGACATGGGGTGGAAGGAACTTAGAAAGAAAACGTGGTTCGGAATTATGACCAATATGTATATCCTTGTCCTCACGGTCTTTGCCATTTGGATGCTTTTTTTCGATACAAATTCCCTCATGATCCATAGGGAACTGCAGAAGGAAATCAAGAAATTGGAGAAGCAACAGGATTTTTTGCAGCAGGAAATAGCCAAGGACAAAAAAATTATTGAAAAACTCTCGGATTCCAATGAACTGGTAAAGTTTGCACGGGAGCGGTATTACCTTAAGAAAAAGAACGAAGAAATATTCCTTATTGAATATGAGGATAGCTTAAAAACCAATAAAGATGAGTGATCAAAAACTGTTTGCTGAGTTCGATTCGGTTTCGGCAAAGGCCTGGAAACAAAAAATCCAGGTAGATTTAAAAGGAGCCGATTATAATGAAACCTTGGTATGGGAATCTCCGGAGGGAATACACATAAAGCCGTTTTACCATTCCGAGGATGTGGAAAAGATATCCCAGGGCCCTTCCCAAACCAGCCAGAAATGGAGCATCGTTCAACATCTTTATGCCCAAGATGCCAGGAAAACGAACAAAAAGGTCTTGGAAGTCCTCACCAAAGGAACCGAAGGGCTTTATATCACCATCCCATCCGAAGAAATAAGTGTCCCATTGGTTTTGGCGGATGTTGATCTGGAAAAGGTTCCGGTGTACTTTGACTTTCAGTTTTTAGCCTTAGACTATCTAAAAGCAGTGGTGGATTTTGCAAGGGATAAAAAGGCGAAATTCTACCTTAATCTGGATATCATAGGGAATTTGACAAGGACAGGCAACTGGTTCCATACCAAGGAAAAAGATCATGAAATCCTAAAGGAAATCCTGAATTATACCGCCAAACATGAGGATATTCATGTTCTTGGGGTACAACTGACCCTCTATCAAAACGCGGGAGCCAACATTGTACAGCAATTGGCCTATTCCTTAGGCCATGCCAACGAATATCTAAACTCCTTTGATACGAAAGGTGATTTCCCTATTTCCTTTAATGTTTCCGTAGGCGGCAATTACTTTATGGAGATTGCCAAGTTACGGGCATTACAACGATTATGGACTACCTTGGCATCTGAATACGGCGTCACCTCTGATTGCCATGTTTTTGCCGAACCTTCCAAGCGAAACAAGACCTTGTACGACTATAACGTTAACATGCTCCGCACGACAACGGAATGCATGTCGGCCGTTTTAGGTGGGGCCAGGGCGGTCTGTAACCTGCCCTACGATGCCCTTTTCCACAAGGACAATGCCTTTGGGGAGCGTATAGCCCGGAACCAATTGTTGATTTTGAAAGGGGAAAGTTATTTCGAAAAGGTAGCCAATCCAACAGATGGATCGTATTATATCGAGGAACTCACCGGCCAATTAGCCAGAAAGGCCCTAGGGTTGTTCAAATCCATTGAGGCAGGAGGTGGATTCCTAAAACAGCTAAAGGAACATCAAATCCAGAAAAAAATCCGGGAAAGTGCAGATAAGGAACAAGACCTATTTAACAAGGGGAGCGAGGTTTTGGTAGGTACCAATAAGTACATCAATGACGAGGATCGGATGCAGGGCGAACTAAAACTTTTTCCCTTCATGAAGACCGACAAACGAAAAACAATTATAGAGCCCATACTGAAAAGGCGCTTGGCCGAGGATATGGAACAAAAAAGATTGAAAAATGAGTAGAAAAGACTTGCAAAACCTGGAACTGAAAACGAAAACGGCCCCAAAAACCGGGTCTCAAGTGGAAAATGGATTTGAGACTGCGGAGCATATTGCCTTAAAACCCGTTTATTCCAAGGCAGATGTGGCACATTTGCAACATTTGGACTTTGTCTCCGGAATTGCCCCGAACCTAAGGGGACCTTATTCCACAATGTATGTGCGCCGACCATGGACCATACGACAATATGCCGGTTTCTCCACCGCTGAGGAAAGTAATGCATTCTACCGGCGAAATTTGGCGGCCGGGCAAAAAGGCCTTTCGGTTGCCTTTGACCTGCCCACACATAGAGGATACGACAGTGATCACGAACGCGTAGTAGGCGATGTGGGGAAAGCTGGTGTTGCCATAGACTCCGTAGAGGATATGAAAATACTCTTTGATGGTATTCCACTGGATAAAATGTCCGTCTCCATGACCATGAACGGAGCCGTACTCCCTATTATGGCATTCTATATCGTTGCGGCGGAAGAGCAAGGTGTAAAACCGGAGCAGTTGGCCGGAACCATCCAAAACGATATCTTAAAGGAGTTTATGGTGCGTAACACCTATATCTACCCCCCTACCCCTTCCATACAGATCATTGCGGATATTTTTGAATATACGAGCCATTTTATGCCACGTTTCAACAGTATTAGTATTTCAGGTTATCATATGCAGGAGGCGGGGGCCACGGCAGATATAGAATTGGCCTATACTTTGGCCGATGGCCTGGAATACATCCGCACCGGTTTAAAGGCCGGGTTGGGTATCGATCAGTTCGCTCCAAGGCTCTCCTTCTTTTGGGCCATAGGGATGAACCATTTTATGGAAATCGCCAAGATGAGGGCCGGTAGGATGTTGTGGGCCAAACTGGTAAAACAATTCGATCCACATAACCAAAAGTCCCTGGCCTTGCGTACACACTGCCAAACTAGCGGATGGAGCCTTACGGAGCAAGATCCTTTTAACAATGTGGCGCGTACTGCCATAGAAGCGGCCGCGGCAGCCTTTGGGGGCACACAGAGCTTGCATACCAACGCTTTGGACGAGGCCATTGCGTTGCCTACGGATTTTTCCGCTAGAATCGCGAGAAATACACAGATTTACCTTCAAGAAGAAACCAAGATAACCAAAACGGTAGATCCCTGGGGCGGTAGCTATTACGTGGAAAGCCTCACCAATGACTTGGCAGATAAGGCCTGGAAATTGATCGAAGAAGTGGAGGAACTGGGTGGAATGACAAAGGCCATAGAGGCCGGTATCCCTAAAATGCGAATCGAGCAGGCCGCGGCAAGGAAGCAGGCCCGTATTGATAGTGGACAAGATATCATCGTGGGCACCAACAAATACCAACTGGAGGAAGAAGATCCCCTACAAATATTAGAAGTGGACAATGCGGAGGTGCGCAGACAACAAATCGCACGTTTGGAGGCCCTAAAGAAAAACAGGGACAACACCATTGTAGAAAAAGCACTTAAAAGCCTGACCATGGCCGCTCATGCCAAAAAAGATGGAGATCAAAATACAGGGGAGGAACAGAATCTGTTGGCCTTGGCCGTAGATGCCGCAAGGGCCAAGGCCACCTTGGGCGAAATAAGCGACGCCCTGGAAGAGGCCTTTGGCAGGTATAAAGCTAAAATTCAAACATTTACAGGTGTGTATTCCAAGGAAATAAAAGACGACGAGAGTTTTAAAAGAGCCAGGGAAATGGCCGATGCCTTTGCAGAAAAAGATGGCCGTAGACCCCGTATCATGATTGCCAAAATGGGACAGGACGGCCATGACCGCGGTGCAAAAGTAGTAGCCACCGGTTACGCGGACCTCGGTTTTGATGTGGATATAGGGCCTTTGTTCCAAACACCGGCCGAAGCTGCAAAACAGGCCGTAGAAAATGACGTACATATTCTCGGAGTTTCCTCTTTGGCGGCAGGTCATAAAACCTTGGTTCCCCAGGTATTGGAAGAATTAAAGAAAAATGGCCGTGAGGATATTATGGTCATCGTGGGCGGGGTAATTCCCCATCAGGATTATGACTATTTGTTCAACGCTGGGGCCGTGGCCGTTTTTGGCCCAGGGACCAAAATAAGTGATGCCGCCATACAGATATTGGAGATTTTATTGGACTAGGAAGAAGTTTCAGGTTCAAGGTTTTCGGGTTTCAAGTTTGGTTTCACCGGCATGCGTTTTCCTTTGGCCCCGAGTTTTGAATTTGGAATTCGGGGTCCCCATCGGAATTGACCCTTAAATACTATCTCTAATTGGGCGTACGCCTTCTTTAACCAACTTTAACGTAAAACGCTTTAGTTATTCACCCTGTGTTAACAAAATACATTTTTTGGTAGGTGAAATAATCGTATTTTTAGCCCCTAACTTGTTATGATAATGGGGAAGATTATAGCCATTGCCAATCAAAAGGGCGGGGTGGGAAAAACAACCACTACCGTAAACTTGGCAGCTTCTTTGGGCGTATTGGAAAAAAAGGTACTGCTCATAGATGCGGATCCTCAGGCCAATGCTACCTCAGGATTGGGAATTCATGTGGAAGATGTGGAGCTAGGCACCTACCAACTCCTGGAACATACCACTGATGTTGCAGACACCATTATATCGACTTCTTCGCCCAATGTAGACCTTATCCCTTCACATATTGATTTGGTAGCCATTGAAATTGAATTGGTGGACAAGGAAGACCGGGAATATATGCTAAAAAAGGCCCTGTCCGACCTGGGGGATTCCTATGATTACATTTTAATAGATTGCGCACCTTCCTTGGGGCTTTTGACCTTAAATGCCCTTACTGCCGCGGATTCCGTAATAATACCCATACAATGCGAGTATTTTGCCCTTGAAGGTCTGGGCAAATTGTTAAATACGATCAAGAGTGTACAGCGTATCCATAATCCCAATCTGGATATCGAGGGCATGCTTTTGACCATGTACGACTCCAGATTGCGACTCTCCAACCAAGTGGTGGAAGAGGTACGGAAACACTTTGCGGATATGGTCTTCGATACCATTATACAACGCAACGTACGCCTCAGCGAGGCCCCAAGCTATGGGGAAAGCATTATTAAGTATGATGCTAGCAGCAAGGGGGCCACGAACTACTTGAATATGGCCAACGAACTGGTCAAGAAAAACATGGAACCCGTATAAAATGGCCAAGGCAACCAAAAAACAGGCCTTGGGAAGAGGACTATCCGCCCTACTCAAGGATCCAGAGAACGACATCCAGTCCGCATCGGATAAAAATGCCGATAAGGTTGTGGGCAATATTGTGGATTTGGAGGTAGATACCATTGAGGTAAATCCATTTCAACCAAGATCTAACTTCAATGAGGTAAGTCTAAGCGAATTGGCCAGCTCCATTAGGGAATTAGGGGTTATACAGCCCATTACCGTGCGTAAGTCCGGATTTAATTCCTATCAACTGGTCTCAGGGGAACGGAGGCTCAGGGCATCAAAAATGGTAGGGTTGGAAACCATTCCTGCCTACATTCGGATTGCCAACGACCAAGAGTCTCTGGAGATGGCATTGGTGGAGAACATCCAAAGGCAAGATTTGGATCCCATCGAAATCGCGCTTTCCTATCAGCGATTGATCAATGAAATTGAACTCACCCAAGAGAAACTAAGTGAAAGAGTCGGTAAAAAACGCTCTACAATTACCAATTACCTGCGTTTATTGCGCTTGGACCCCATTATCCAGACGGGAATCAGGGATGGTTTCGCAAGTATGGGACACGGAAGGGCCTTGGTGAACATGGATGAAAAAAAGGCCCAAATAACCCTTTATGAAAAAATCGTTGCGGAAAATCTTTCTGTCCGGGATACAGAATTGGCGGTTAGGCGGTATCACGAGGGTAAAAATGTACCCAAGACCCCTGAGAACAAAATAACGGAAATCCCTGATTTTGCCAAAGGACTGGGAAAAGAGCTTACGGACCATCTTTCTACCAAAGTCCAGGTTACCGCCTCCAAGTCCGGTAAGGGGAAAATAACGATTCCATTCCATTCCAAGGAAGAAATGAATCGCCTTAAAAAATTGATCCTTCTTGATTAAAATATTCCGCATAGCCCTCCTTTTTGTACTTTCCTCCCTTATGGGTTTTGCCCAGGAAGAACAACCTACGGAGGAGCCCCCTGTACATCAGGAAGTAGATTCCCTGATTACGGATATGGAAAATAGCGGGGTAATGATCGTGGATACCTTGGTGACCCAAAAAAAGCGCATCAATCCATTGACACCTAGCAAGGCCGCCTTTTACTCTGCTGTTATTCCTGGTCTGGGACAGATATACAATAAACGCTATTGGAAAGCACCTATAGTTTGGGGTGCAATTGGCACGGGCATTTTGATTTATGATTATAACAATACCCAATACAACCGCTTCCGGGATGCCTTTAAAAGGCGAAGGGCCGGTTTTACGGACGATGAGTTCTATGACTTGGACCGGGATGGTGTGACCAGAGTTCCTGGAGAAGCCGATTTTTCGGAAGAGGCCCTACAAGATGCCCAGGAGCGTTTTCAACGAGATCGTGACCTTACGCTTTTGATTACTATATTATTATACGCCCTAAATGTGGTGGATGCCAATGTGGACGCTCATCTGAAGCAGTACAACATAGACGACGATCTAAGTCTTGACCTGGATATAAAACCCTATATAGACCTTGATCCTATTTCCAACAATCCTGCTTATGGGATGGCCCTGGTCCTAAAATTTTAGCATATGAAAATAGCATTGTTCGGGTACGGAAAAATGGGAAAGATGATCGAACGCATCGCTTTGGAAAGGGGGCATGTCATTGTGGCCAAAATAGATGTAGGCACAGAAAAAATCGACTTTTCTGAAATGGACGTGGCCATCGACTTCAGTATGCCCGCTGCCGCTTTTACAAATATAAGCAGTTGCCTGATACAGGGTGTTCCCATAGTATCCGGTACTACAGGTTGGTTAAACGATTACGAAAAAGCCGTTGCACTTTGCCGGCAAAAAAAGGGCGCTTTTATCTATGCCTCCAATTTTAGCCTAGGGGTGAACCTCTTTTTTCAGCTTAACCAACATTTGGCCCAACTTATGAAAAATGTGGAAGGTTATGCCTTGGGGCTGGAAGAAATACACCATACCCAAAAACTGGATGCCCCTAGCGGCACCGCAATTACCTTGGCGGAAGGTATAATTGGACAGTCCGGTTATTTGGATTGGAAATTGGACGGGCACGGGGAGCACACCATCCCCATAACCTCAAAACGCATCGACGATACTCCAGGCACACATACGATTGCCTACAATAGCCGTGTAGACCAGATTCAAATAAAGCACACGGCCCATAACCGGGAAGGGTTTGCTTTGGGTGCGGTAATCGCAGCGGAATGGATCTTTGGAAAAACCGGGGTTTTTTCTATGAAGGATGTGTTAAATCTGGGTTAAGATGTGTAACTTTTCCCGGTTTACGGCACCAATGCTCCATAAATTACGAATAGTAAGATTTGACAAAGACCCACTTTTACTACCTAAGGTAGCAACCAATATGTTTTTTCTATGAACGGAACGCAATGGATTCTTTTTATACTTCTGGTACAGGTCATTCATTTTTTGGGTACATGGAAGCTCTACGTGAAAGCAGGAAGAAAGGCCTGGGAGGCAGCCATCCCCGTTTACAATGCCATTGTATTGATGCAAATCATTAAAAGGCCCAGGTGGTGGGTAATATTGCTGTTTATCCCCATCATAAATCTATTAATGTTCCCAGTAATCTGGGTGGAGACCATTCGAAGCTTTGGAAGGAACAGTCTTGGGGAAACGTGGCTGGTTATCCTTAGCTTGGGGTTTTATATCTATTATGTAAACTATGCCATGGACGTACAATACGTTCAGGACAGAAGCCTGCACCCTAAAACAGGACTTGGGGAATGGGTAAGTTCCATAGTATTTGCCATTGTGGCGGCCACGCTGGTGCATACCTACTTTATTCAGCCCTATGTTATCCCCACCGGATCCTTGGAAAAAACCCTGCTTGTTGGAGATTTTCTATTTGTGAGCAAATATCACTATGGGGCCAGGACTCCCATGACCACTATTGCGGCACCTATGGTACATGACACTTTGCCACTTTTGGGAATCCGTTCTTATTTGAATAAACCCCAACTTCCCTATTTTAGGTTACCCGGTTTTAAAAAGGTAAAGCGAAATGATATTGTGGTCTTTAGTTGGCCTGCCGATACCGTTAGGGCATTTTATAAAAAGGAAAAAGGGGTAATAAAACCCATCGATAAAAAGTCCAATTACGTAAAGCGCTGTGTGGGTACCCCTGGGGATTCTTTGGAAGTGCGGGACGGTTATGTCTATATCAATGGAGTTCAATTGGAACTCTCCGATCGAGCCAAACCCCAGTATGACTATAAGGTTTACGCTCAAAAAGGGGTTTCCTCTAGATTATTGATGGAACAAGGGGTAACCGATTTTAATAGACTTTACGTGGCCCAATCCTTAAACCCAACCCAAAAAAGGGGCCTACAATTGAACGGGTATCGTGTTTACGATAAGTCTAGCCCTGCCCAGATATTAACGGACAATAGAGGTATAGACCCAGGTATTGTTCGGCAATACCGCCTCGCCTTAACGGAAATTGCGGATAGACAGCGGATAGCCACGCTTACCGAAGAAATGGCCGAAAAATTAAGACAACATACCGCTATAGATTCCGTAAAAAAGGAACTGCAGCCTAAGGGAAGACAAGGCATAAACCTGTTTCCCCAACATCCGGATTATCCCTGGAACTATGACAATATGGGGCCTATTTATATTCCTAAAAAGGGCAGCACGGTGAACCTGACCCTAAAAACCTTGCCTTTGTACAAAAAAATTATCCGGGACTATGAACATAACACGATAACTGTCTCTGGCAACCAAATCCAAATTAACGGAGAGGTTAGGGACCGGTATACGTTTAAACAGGACTATTATTGGATGATGGGAGACAATAGGCACCACTCCGAAGATGCGCGCGCCTGGGGGTACGTGCCCGAGGACCATATTGTGGGAACCCCTATTTTTATCTGGATGAGTATTGAAAATTTCACCAAGGGTTTTAAAAACTGGAATATTCGTTGGGATAGGGTGTTTACCACCGTTCATGGTAAAGGGGAACCCCGATCTTATTTCAGATGGTTCCTGATTGCCTTGGCCACATATTTCCTAGGAAGTTGGCTTTGGAGAAGGCGCAAGGCAAAAGAGGAATAAAGGATGTAATGGATAAACGGCACCGTTTAACCCTAAAGCAGTGACACGGAATATATCTATATTCATATTTCCAAATTTACGGAAGACGGAAGACCGATGACAGGTGTTTGAAGCGTGATGTACGTTGGTAAATAGAGTAAGTGCGGTAAATAAGTCTAAAATCCAATGATTTATCTTCACATTAACCTATTTTCAAATTTCCAAATGGATTAATTTTCAAATCAAATTGACCCTACTCCTACATCCAACCTATTTCCCCAACATAGCGGCCTTTTCCATATTGGCCCAATATGAGGTTATCTGGGAAGTATGGGACAATTATCAAAAACAAACCTATAGAAACCGTTCCTATATCTGTACCGATCAAGGTAGACATATGCTTACCATCCCTATAAAACATGTAGGAGGGGAACATGGACGGCAAAAATATCGGGAGGTGCTCCTGGACAATTCCTATCCGTGGCAACGTCAGCACTGGCGCACTTTGCAAACAGCCTACCGTACCTCTCCCTTTTTTGAATTCTATGAGGACGATTTTGCTCCCCTTTTTTCAAAACCCTATATACATCTGTTGGATTTTAACCTGGCTACCATTGAAACCCTTTGCAACTGTTTGCAGATTGCGACTCCCAATACACGGACTACCATTTTTGAAAAAATAGTCGGTATTGGAACCCAAAAAGATCTTCGACATTTGGTAAACGCCAAGGCAAAGATCCCATTTCGGAATGAACGGTATAGGCAGGTATTTGAAGATCGGCACGGTTTTGTGCCCAACTTAAGCTGCTTGGACCTATTGTTTAATGAAGGGCCCAACGCGATAGGTTTTCTTCGATCTCAACGCTTGAAGTTTTTGGATGCTTAGGTTCTTTTTACATTATGGCATTCACTTTTTGGTTCCCTTGGCAGTAGGCTTCCTATTCTTTAAAAAGCAGAGACACCGGGTGATTCTCATACTATTGGCGGGAATCCTACTTGATGTGGACCATTTGTGGGCCGATCCCATTTTTGACCCTGATCGCTGCAGTATCAATTTTCATTTTTTGCACAGCTATTGGGCCATTATGCTCTATGTGCTCCTGTTGATCTTTGCCAAGACCAGATTGTGGGGTATGGCGGCCCTGATCCATATACTGGCAGATGCCACGGACTGCCTATTTATCCTCAGTGAAGCGAAATGAGGCCATTACCGGCAAATGGTCGGAAAGTACAACATCATAATTCCTATGGGCCATGACCTCAATTCGGGAATCTGCCAGAACATAATCGATTCGGAAGGGTAGAAACCGCAAGTGAAAGGTGCTTCCAAAACCAAAGCCCTTTTCCTGAAAACTGTCCCTAAAATTGCCCTTTATCTTACGATATACCCCTGAAAATTGAGTATTGTTCATGTC
>JBCBSN010000021.1:0-31471 GCA_039819225.1 Bacteroidota bacterium
CAGATATTACGGGAACCCAGGGAATGGGCCTAAATTTAAGCACATGAAACCCTTATAAAGGGATTTTTAGGGCATAGGAAATACATCAGGTAAAAGGAAATGTTCAAAACTCGGTCTGTTGGTTTAAATTTAAAGGCATGAAACTAAAGCTCTATCAAATCGATGCGTTTGCGGAAAAGGTGTTTACGGGAAATCCGGCCGCGGTCTGCATCCTCGATCATTGGCTCGAGGACACAATCATGCAGCAAATTGCCGCGGAGAACAACCTGGCAGAAACCGCTTTTGCAGTCCAGAATAAGGATATTTATGAAATCCGATGGTTTACCCCTACGGTAGAAGTGGCCCTATGCGGGCATGCTACCTTGGCCACGGCTTTTGTGCTATTCCAATATTATGACGTACCAACAAAAATCATTTCCTTCCACTCTCCATATAGCGGGGAGCTATCCGTTACAGAAATGAAGGATGGTCGCTTAACCTTGGATTTTCCGGCGGATATTGCCGTTGAGGTAGCCCCTATCCCCGATTTGAACACGGCTATTGGCAAACCGCCTCTTAAAACGTATAAAGGGAAGACGGATTATCTACTGATATATCACAATCAGGATGAGATTCTGGGAATCAGCCCTAATTTTAATATGTTGGGCGGGTTAAAGGTGAGAGGGGTCATCGTATCCGCCAAAGGTACGAAGGCCGACTTTGTTTCCCGTTTTTTTGCCCCGGGATCGGGCATTGATGAAGATCCCGTAACGGGGTCGGCGCATACCACACTTACCCCCCATTGGGCCCGGGAATTACATAAGACCACTCTTAACGCCCAACAATTATCTCAGCGAGGGGGAAAACTGGTTTGTGAATATTTGGGCGATCGGGTCAAAATATCAGGTAAGGCCGTTCCCTATATGGTTGGGGAAATTTGGATGTAATCATCAGCAAACAATTGGTTAGAACACCTAACTTTGTATAATACCCGCTTAATATGTATCCCTTACGAAGAAACCGAAGATTACGCACTCAGGCTACCTTACGCAGTCTGGTCCGCGAAACTGTTTTAAGTCCAACCGATTTCCTGGTGCCTCTCTTTGTGGTAGAGGGCAAGGGGATAAAGGAAGAAATACCTTCTATGCCCAACTACTATCGCTTAAGTTTGGACAACTTGGAAAAGGAGGTGAAGTCCCTCTGGGATTTGGGGCTAAGAGCCGTGCTTCTTTTTGTAAAAGTCGCGGATACCCTAAAGGACAATAAAGGCTCGGAAGCGCTTAACCCTAATGGCTTGATGCAACTGGCCATACAGCATGTAAAGCATGCTTGCCCGGAAATGTTGGTAATGACCGATGTGGCCTTGGATCCTTATTCTTCCTTTGGCCATGATGGAATCGTTGAAAACGGGCGTATCCTCAATGACGAAACCTCGGAAATTCTTGCCGAAATGAGCCTAAGCCATGCCCGTGCGGGAGCAGATTTTGTAGCTCCTAGCGATATGATGGACGGCCGGATACAGATTATCCGAGAGACCTTGGAGGACGAGGGTTTTCTTGATACCGGGATTATGAGCTATAGTGCCAAATACGCCAGTGCTTTTTACGGACCGTTCCGTGATGCGCTGGACTCGGCACCAGTTGACCTAAAAAACGTACCCAAGGACAAAAAAACCTATCAAATGGATTATGCCAACCGTTTGGAAGCTTTAAGGGAAACCCAAATGGATATTGATGAAGGGGCAGATATCGTAATGGTAAAACCTGGCCTTTGCTATTTGGATGTCGTCCGTGAAATCAAGGACGATGTGGATGTTCCCGTTGCCGTGTATCAAGTTTCCGGGGAATATGCCATGCTTAAGGCGGCCGCCGAAAAGGGTTGGCTAGAGCACGATGCGGTAATGTTGGAACAATTAACGGCCATAAAAAGAGCCGGAGCGGATATTATTGCCTCCTACTTTGCGAAGGATACGGTAAGGATCTTAAATGGGTGAACTATATTTTGTTCTTCACAAATACAATCGTAATCTATTACCCCTCTGGGCACTCATAGGATTTTAAAAGATGTCTCAATATCCCTTTGCAACGTTGAAGAGCCTATTTTCAGAAAAATCAAAACAACTCCTCACAAGAAAAACCCTTGGCCAACAACAGCCTGGAAACGGCATTTGCATCTGGATGTTGTGTTTCTACCCGGAGGATGTTGTCACAATCCTCCAGGTCAAAATTCCAACGGCCGTTTGTGTTGAGCAACCGATTTAGGTTGGTGGCCAGCCATCGTATCTGCCGCTTGCTTTCCACCGAAGTCTTAAAGACTAAAATCGTTTTCATATTCTTCAAAGCTTCCTAGCGCTCCCAAAAAAATGGCGGTTCAACCCCCAACGAACGCAGGTATACATACCCCTGACCACGATGGTGAATCTCGTTATCCACAAAGTAGAAAATATGCCACAATACCGGAAACTCATACTGCCCAAAGAGCGTAACCGTCTCCTTAAACCTTTCGGGTTTTAATCGGGGCCAAAGGGTATTGATGTTTTCCGTGGCCAAATCCCAACCTTCCAGTATTTTCATCTTGCTGTCCCCGTGGTCAAAATGCTCCTTTAATTCTACGCGTTCCCCAGTAACGATTTCCCGAAGTCCCTCCGTTACCCCCAATAGTTCCATGACCATTTCCGCAAAGGGTCGCATACCACCAAGGGTATGGGCAAAAAAAGCTTCTTCCGGAAAGGCTTCAATTACCTTGCGCGTCAACCTGCGATGCCCTTGCCAATGCTCCAATAATTGTTCGGTCGAAATTAGCTGTCCCGCAGTGGATAAAACGTTGCTTTCCATGGCTAAAAGTTTAAAATTTTTAATTTCTGAAATCAAAAGTAAATGGGGCAGGTGACAACCCTATGTCAGTAACATTCTAACCATGGAAATTTTTCCAAAAACAGAATGGACGCCAATGCCCCTTCTTTTCTTTTTGAATCTTATCTTTGAAGGGAAAGTTGTTTTTAAGGGAAATGGATACCGTAAAACGTTTTGACCGTATTGTGGCCATCTTGATCCAGTTGCAATCCAAACGTGTTGTAAAGGCCCAGGAAATGGCCGATCGTTTTCAGGTAAGCCTACGCACCATTTATCGCGATATCCGTAGTTTGGAGGTCGCCGGCGTACCTATTGTCAGCGAGGCCGGCATCGGCTATTCGATTATGGAAGGCTATCGGCTACCTCCCGTGATGTTCAGTCGTGAAGAGGCAGGTAGTTTTGTGGCCGCCGAAAAACTGATGCAGCAGTTTACCGATAAATCGTTGGGTGCCCATTACGAATCGGCCATGTTCAAACTTAAATCGGTACTTCGGGGCAGCGAAAAAGACCGGGTGGAGATACTGGAATCACAAGTGACCATTTCACCGGCCCAGGTGATGTTCAACAAAGACATCCCCAATGCCCTGGAAATTCTTTTTGAAGGCATTGCCGAAAAAAAACGGGTGTATCTGTACTACGAATCGATACGGGCCAATACCCCTTTGGATCGTGAAATTGAGCCGGTGGGGGTCTTTAACGAGAATAATTTTTGGTATGTTATGGGCTACTGCCATTTGCGAAATGACTATCGCCAGTTTCGTGCCGATCGTATCCAGCGCATTGCGTTAACGCAGCATGATTTTTCCATGGAGCACCAATCCCTTGATATCCTTCGGCAGAAAGGGGAGGCCGCGCCCAAGACACAAGTGAAGATCATTGTGGATCGATTGGTAGCGAAATTCCTGCAAGCAACCCGAAACAACCAAGGTTTTGTTTCCGAGAGAAAACTAGAAAATGGTGCAGTTGAAATGACCTTTATGAGCATGGATATCAACGACCATTTTGCACGTTGGTACCTAAGCTTTGGGGATTATGCCCAAATTTTAGAGCCCGATTGCCTCAAGGAACGGGTGGCCGAACTTTTGAAGAAACAACATGAAAAACTCCTTTCTCCCTAAAAATAACTCAAACATACAACCAAACCTTTAGCATGAAACAAAATATCCTTCTTTTTGGTCTTCTAATCTGGTACATTCCCTTTTGGGTCAGCGGGCAGGAGGAAACGGTCGACACTAAATTAGACTACACACAATGGGTAGATCATAAAGTCGATTCAATAATAACGAATGGTATAAAAAACCATGCCTTTCCCGGGGCAAATCTGCTGGTAGCACATAAAGATAGTATCATCTTTCATAAGGCCTATGGTTTTCATACCTATGATAGCCTTAGGCCGGTAGCCCTGGACGCTGTATACGACCTGGCCTCCGTTACCAAGATTACGGGTCCTTTGCCCGCCTTAATGAAATTAGTGGATGAGGGAAAACTGGAGCTGGACCAACCTTTTAGCACCTATTGGAAACGCTGGAAGCGAATAAAGGATAAAAAAGACCTGACCCTTCGTGAAATATTGGCGCATCAAGCAGGATTACAGCCTTATATCATCTTTTTGAACGAAGTCCTTAAGAACAACGGAAAGCTTAAAAGCCGATTTGTAAAGCGAAAACCTCATCGCGGATTTCAAAAAGAAGCGTATCCCGGGCTTTTTGTGAACGATCGTTTCAACCGAAAAATGTACCGGATGATCGATCGCTCCGAGGTCTCCGATGAAAAAAAGTACCGTTATTCGGGGCTTGCCTTCCTTATTTTTCCACAGCTTATTGAACAATTGAGCGGGCAGTCCTACGAATCCTATCTTCAGAATCATTTTTATGGGCCTTTGGGAACCCCTACCTTGGGGTTTCGGCCCAAAACAAAAAATCTCAAGAATACTATTGTCCCCACGGAAATGGATACTCTTTTCCGGCATACGCTTACCCAGAACTGGGTACATGACGAAAATGCCGCACTTTTGGGCGGGGTTTCCGGGAATGCTGGGCTGTTCAGCTCCGCCGTGGATCTTGCCAAGATTATGCAGATGTACCAGAACTATGGCAGCTACGCGGGCAAACGCTATATTTCAAGCCAAACCGTAAAGGAATTTGCCCGAGTGCAGTATCCCGAAAACGAAAACCGGAGGGGACTGGGTTTTGATAAGCCCCTTCTGGGCAACGATACATTGGCACTGGCCAAAGCATATCCTGCGCCGGAAGTAAGTGCAGAAAGCTTTGGGCATGCCGGTTTCACAGGGACCTTCGTATGGGCGGACCCGGAAAATGAACTGATTTATATTTTTCTGTCCAATCGGGTATATCCCACGCGTGAAAATCGAAATCTATATGAACTCAATATCCGTCCGGCGGTACAACAGGCTTTTTATAAAGCAAGGATAGCCGGGGAATAAACAAAAGGGAGTTCCTAAGTAACTATTCACCCATTGTTGTAAATGGGCAATTTCAATCTTTTTTCCCCTCCCTAAAGGGTGGAAAGGCCGAAATCCTTTTGATTCCCTTTAGGGTCAGGGAAAAACAAGGCGATTTCGGGAATTGATTGAATAGTTACGTTCCTAAATATATTGGTATCTTGCCACTTTAAAACCAACTTATGGGACTGCTCATCTTCTATGCCGTAATTTCCATATTTTTCTCCTTCCTATGTTCCATTCTGGAAGCCGTTCTTCTCAGCATTACGCCCACTTTCGTCAATGTAAAGAAAAAGGAAGGCAAGGCTTATGCGGTGCTCATGGAAGATCTTAAAAAGGATGTGGACCAACCCCTGATCGCCATCCTTACCCTGAATACCATTGCCCATACCGTGGGCGCCATCCTGGTAGGGGTACAGGCCAAAGTGGCCTATGCCGAACTCTATGGCAGTACAAAACATAACCTTTTTGGTATCTCCTTTACCGAGGACCTTATGGTAGGAGTGGTCTCCACCATAATGACCATTCTGATTCTCGTAGCCTCGGAGATTATTCCCAAGACCATTGGGGCCACCTATTGGCGGCAACTGGCGAACTTTACCGCCAAGGCGCTCAAGGCCATGGTCCTGATTTTGCGCTATACGGGATTATTGTGGTTATTGCAACTCTTTACCCGCCTCGTTGGGGGCAAGGGGCACCATGGCAGTGTACTTAGCCGAGAAGATTTTAGCGCTATGGCAGAAATTGCCCATGAGGAAGGGGTTTTTGAAAAATCCGAGTCCAACGTAATCAAAAACCTGATTCGGTTCAACGAGGTGGTGGTGAAGGATATTATGACCCCAAGGGCCGTGGTAAAAATGGCCTCCGAAGAAACCACGGTAGCCGATTTTTTTCAGGACAATCCAAAACTTCGATTCTCCCGCATCCCCGTTTACGAGAACAAAATGGACAACATCAGCGGTTTTGTACTCAAGGACAATATTCTGGAGGAAATTGTGAATGGCAATGCAGAGGTGCACCTTTCCGAAATAAAGCGCGACTTACTTATGACGAGGAGGGATACCCCCATTCCCAAATTGTTCGATACCTTGATCGCCAAACGCGAGCATATTGCACTTGTGGTGGACGAATATGGGTCTGTAAGCGGTATCGTAACCATGGAAGATGTAATAGAGACCCTTTTGGGCCTGGAAATAATGGACGAAAGCGACAATGTGGCCGATCTACAGCTTTTGGCACGAAAGAACTGGGAACAAAGGGCCAAGGAGAGTGGGGTCATCGAAAAAAACGAAGTCCCGGATAACGAAAAGTAATAACAGCTTTATCTTCTTATTATGATGGAGACGGCCTATATTCCAACCCCTTTGGGTGTGGCACGATTGGAAGGAGATGGCAACGGACTCTCCTCTATCATGGTTATGGATAGGAATCAAGGCACTACCGATATTGTTCCCGAAGTGCTTGAGGACGCCGTTTACCAACTACAGGAATACTTTGAAGGAAAACGAAAATCCTTTAGCCTCACTTTAAATCCTACAGGAACCGATTTTCAAAAAAAGGTATGGAAGGCCCTTACCGAAATTCCCTTTGGACAGACCGTTTCCTATTTGGAGCTGTCCAAAACACTGGGCGATGTAAAGGCTATCCGTGCCGTGGCCGCGGCCAATGGCAAAAATCCGCTTTGGATCATAGTGCCCTGTCATCGGGTCATTGGTAGCGATCGATCATTGGTGGGCTACGCAGGCGGACTTTCCCGTAAAAAATGGCTATTGAACCATGAAAGCCCGGTTAAGCAACAAGCCTTGTTCTAAAAAGACGGACCTCCCGATCGGTTTTTTTCGGCTTCTTTCCATACTCTCGTACCATGCTTGCCTTTCCCCGATGAATTCTTGTATGTAAAGGAGCTTACCCGTTGCCATTGTTTTTACGGACCGTATTAAAAAAGACCCTTGGGTCGGTCATGGTGTCCCGGCACCATGTTGTAATTTTTATCGTATCTTCCAAGGATGAACTCCCCTAAAACATGGCGCCATGCTGTACAAAATACCCCTGGAACACATCCTTTTCCTGGATATTGAAACCGTCCCGCAAAAAGCTACCTTTAACGAACTGGACGAAATGCAAAAGGAGCTCTGGGAGCAAAAATCCCAATACCAACGTAATGAAGGGGTTTCTGCAGCGGATTTTTATGAGCGGGCAGGAATTTGGGCGGAGTTTGGTAAAATCATTTGTATCTCTGTAGGGTTTTTTAAGATTACAGGGGATATCCGGAATTTTAGGGTAACCTCTTATTATGGAGAGGAAACGCATATCCTACGGAATCTTAAAAATTTGCTAAACGATCATTTTGCTTCTCCCAGACACCTGTTATGTGCCCATAATGGCAAGGAATTCGACTTTCCGTATATCGCTCGGCGTATGGTTGTCCATGGTATTTCCCTTCCCCTTAAATTGGATCTTTTTGGAAAAAAACCTTGGGAGGTACCGCATTTGGATACCATGGAGCTCTGGAAATTCGGGGATTACAAACACTATACCTCCCTTAAGCTACTGGCCCATATCCTGGGCATCCCATCACCCAAAGACGATATTGACGGTAGTATGGTACGGCAAGTATACTATGGGGAACACAATTTAGATCGGATCATTACCTATTGCGAAAAGGATGTGGTGACCACGGCCCAGGTCTTTCTTAGATTACGCAACAACAGCCTCTTGGAAGAAAATGAAATAAGAAAGGTCTAGAGCCTGCTTCCCGTCGACGTGCCTATCAATTTAACTTCAACTGGATATACACGGGGAAATGATCGCTATAACCTCCTATATACTTATGACCCACATAAGTACGATAAGGACTGCCCTTATACTTTCCCTCCCACTCGGTCAAAAAACGATCATCAAAAATATTGGCATGGGCAAAACTATGAGTCCCTTTTTCATAATTGAAGAAATTATGGGATACCAAAATCTGGTCAAATAGACTCCAGCTTCGTTTGTAATTGGCACTGCCTCTATGGGGGGAGTGTAGCTTTGCCATGGGATTATAGAGCGTGGTGGACTTCATCAAGGTCTGTATACTTTCCGAAGCGGGATCATCGTTAAAGTCTCCCATAATAATATAGTTGGGGTTCCGGAACTTTGCTTCTATCACCGTCATAAACTCCAAGATGGTCCTGGCCGCCTTTACCCTTTTATAACTGGTCCCCGCATGCCCGTCCCTACGGGAAGGCCAGTGGTTGACGAATAGGTGCACCCGCTCCCCGTTCAACTCCCCATGCACGTAAAGAATGTCCCTGGTGGTATCCCTGGTGCCATCCGGTTCATATACCATAAGGGCAATGGGTTCGGAATGCAGCACCTTAAAGTGGTCCTTATGGTAGATCAGGGCCGTATCGATCCCGCGTTCATCCGGGGAATCATAGTGTACGTAACCATAATTTATATGTTGCAAGGGCTCGGAGGATACCAGATCCCTCATTACGGTATCGTTCTCCACTTCTGCCACACCCACTAGCACCGGCGGATTTTTTGTTGTGCCATTGCCTATCTCCGAAATGGTCTTTGCCAATTTATAGACCTTTTTTTTATATCTTCTTTTGGACCATTTTTTGGGCCCATTGGGCGTGTAATCGTCATCGTTGGTCTCGGGGTCGTCAATGGTATCGAAAAGGTTCTCCAAATTATAGAACGCCACCGTATGTAACTGTTTAACTTTCTTTCTCTTAAACAATGAAAAGGGCATGGATTATCTTTTCTGAAGGGTAAATTTACAAAAATAGCTTAGCCCACATTTTGTAAATTTGCACTTTACTACATCTAAATGTTAGAAAAGCGGCAAACAGAATACGAAAAGGCCATTTTAATAGGGGTCATCAACCGGGAACAGGATCAGGAGAAGGTGAGGGAATATCTGGACGAACTGGAGTTTTTAACCTATACCGCCGGAGGAGAGGTGACCAAACGTTTTGTACAACGTATAGACGTCCCCAACCCCAAGACCTATATCGGAAGCGGAAAAATGCAGGATGTAGAGACCTACGTTAGGGCAAACGACATTGGATCTGTAATCTTTGACGATGAACTTACTCCTGCCCAACAGAACAACATAGAGAGACTACTACGGTGTAAGATCTTGGACCGCACGGGCCTTATCCTTGATATTTTTGCACAACGGGCCAAGACCAGTTATGCCCGTACCCAAGTAGAACTTGCCCAATATGAATATTTATTGCCAAGGCTTACGGGTCTTTGGACACACTTGGAAAGACAACGGGGAGGTATTGGGATGCGCGGACCCGGGGAAACCGAAATTGAAACCGACCGGCGTATTGTACGCGACCGTATTTCCCTACTTAAAAAGAAATTGGGCAAGATAGACAAACAGATGGAGACCCAACGTGGGAATCGGGGATCCTTGGTTCGGGTGGCCTTAGTGGGTTATACCAATGTGGGCAAATCTACCTTAATGAACGTAATTAGCAAAAGTGATGTGTTTGCGGAAAATAAGCTTTTTGCTACATTGGACACCACTGTGCGCAAAGTGGTCATTGGCAACCTCCCCTTTTTATTGAGCGATACCGTAGGATTCATCCGTAAACTGCCCACACAGCTCGTGGAAAGTTTTAAGAGCACCTTGGACGAGGTCCGGGAAGCGGACCTGTTACTGCACGTGGTGGACATCTCCCACCCTAACTTTGAGGAACATATTGATTCCGTAAACCAGATATTGGATGAAATAAGCAGTTCCCAAAAACCCACAATAATGGTCTTTAACAAAATAGACCAATTCTCCCATGATGTTATTGAGGCGGACGACCTGATTACGCAAAAAGGTCCCAGACATTTTACCATAATGGATTGGAAACGGACCTGGATGCAGCGCCTGGGTAAAAATGTACTCTTTATCTCGGCCCTGAACAAGGAAAATCTAGATGAATTTCGCCATATGGTCTATGATACCGTAAGGGATATCCATGTAAGCCGTTTTCCATACAACAACTTCTTATATCCTGAGCACTTGGATCAGTATTAAAAAGCTTTGCTTAGCCTTAAAGTTATTAAGAACAAGGTTAAGCAAAGCCTCTTTTTCGTCCAATGTGTCGCCTTGGACCATGCAGTTCATCGGGGAAATCCTACCATTAAAATTTTCGCAACAAAATAGGGATAGTTTACAACAATAATTTAGAACATTGGAGCACCCGAAGTACTTTTACAGTGTGATTAAGTGATAGTGTTTAACCCCTCCCGAATGTTTTCGGACCTTACCTTGAACTTGACCAAAATACGGGCAACGGTTTCCCAAAGATCAAAGCCCAACCTACAAAAGCTATCCCGATCCCAATCGGGGCCATACTTTACAAAAACCTACTTAAGAAAAAAATGCCCGCACCCCAAGTCCGGGCTTTTTTTGTGCTCCAAAGGAAGCATACAATAGGGGCGTGGGATGCGGCTAATTCTTGTGTTTTGTCGATCATACCACACCTTTTATCCTTGTTCGCCACAGCTTCTACCATTTTCACAACAAAAATTTAAGGATCCTATGCTTTGAAGTTACCTTCGTCCCGTATTTAAAGATTACATTATTGTCCCAAAGAGAACATGGCTTAACAAAGTTGTCCCGAAAGATAAGCGGGGTAATTGTTCAGTACCTTAAATAGACGGAAAAGCGTCTATTTGTTGACTGTGCAAACACGTTTAAGGTATTCTACTTAACAAAAAAGTCCCGACTGACTATCGGGACTTTTACTTTTTGAGGGCTTGGCCTGATCATACTTCCCAAAAAGCTCTAAGCTCCTAAAAAGAGTAATTAAGCCCAAATAACCAATAGCTCTGTAAGTCGTTATCTATGCTATCAAAAGTGGCATCTGGATCGGGAGTCGGTGCCGTATTCCTAATAAAGTTAAGGGCTTCTTGCCTATTGCTGCGCAGGCCAAACTCGAACCCAAGGCCTATTCCTTTCCAAAGGGTATACCCAAAAGAATTGATCCAGGTCCAGTTGGACAGATCACTGCTCTCATAACTTTGAAAGCTTGAAAAATTGGTCTTGAAGTTGATTTTCCCTATTTGCCTGGTATAGTCCACCAAAATCTTGGCTCCAAGGGAAGATTGGAAAATATCATCCTCACTGCTAAAAACAAAGTTGTAGTTCAACGGATGTACTACCACTACAAGATCCGTAATGGGCGTCCATGTAGCACCAATACCCAAATCCAGGTATCCGGGGTCATTAAAGTTGTTGATGAAAGTGGTCCTATATTCCCCCAATGCGGATAAGGCAAATTTATCGGATAGTTTATAGCCATATAACGAGGTGATGTTGAATACATCCGTAGTGCCATCAAAACTGTCCGAGTCCGTATCTATATCCTTATTGTCCAGCTTTACCCATTGCAAGTTCATGTTAAGGGAGTTACGCCAGAAAAACTTATCCCTGTCCAAATTGGCAAGACCGTTCAAGGTAATGCCAATATTTCCGGCATCGTTGTTCGGGGTTCCTTGAGCGTACCAATTGTTAAACCCGGAAACATTGGCCCCAACGGTACCAAAAACCCCGAACTTCCAACCGGGAAAGGCATCTATTTTTCCCTGTAGGGCATCTACCCTACCCTGGATCGCCGTTATAGAGTCCTTCATAGCTTTCTGTTGTAGTTTTAAGTCCTCCAATGTCTGCGAAAAAACAGCGGATACCATAAAAAAAGCCACTAGGGCAAATCCTAAATTTCTCATGTGTGCTAGTCTTAGTAATTTATAGTTATGAACTGCAAATGTAAGAATGTCAACAAATAATCAACCTTGTTGTCAACAATTATTTACGCTTGTATAAAGGGACAGAAGAGCAGGCTTCACCGTACATAACACTTTTTGCTATGGGCTGTAACTTGGCGGTTATCCACAAATAGGCGTTGGGAGGTACCGGCTTATGGGTACATCCCTTAATAATGACCGGCAAATCCTGATATTCGGAAAGGTCCAAGTTTTCGATGACAGATTGAAAAAGGGTCGTTTCCAAGGCCTCTAAATCGCCTTTAACCACTGTTTTCACATAGGGTTGGAGTCGTGTAGCCAATAACATATAGGCCCATCCGGGCACTATGGCATCCGTGGAACAATATAGTGCTACATGTGCATCTTGGTATTGTTTCCAGTCATGGGAATCCACCATGGCCCGAAACTCCTTTTCTCGCAATATAAAACCCTCGTACAACCAGTCCTTGATATCCAACGTTCGACGTTCGCCCTGAGGATAGTGGTCTTCCAGATCAAACGTACGCAATTTGCTTTGGACCACCCGGTTTACTATAGGCTCGTGTTGTTCTCCCATGTATTTATCTATTTTAGGTTCGACGACGTTGACCGAAGAAAAATTCCAAATCCCAAAAAAGGAAAACTTCCCACTTCATACTTCGTACCTTGAATTTATAAAAGTCCCAATTCCAATTTGGCCTCCTCGCTCATCAAATCTTGGGACCATGGCGGGTCAAAGGTAATCTCCACCTCGGCATCTTTTACGACATTCAGGGACCTTACCTTTTCCTCTACCTCTACGGGAAGGGTCTCGGCCACGGGGCAGTTGGGCGAGGTCAAGGTCATTAATATCTTTACCTCGTTATCCTGGTTTACAAAGACATCGTAAATCAATCCCAGTTCATAAATGTCCACTGGAATTTCGGGATCGTATATGGTCTTAAGCACCTTCACTATTTTCTCTCCCAGTTCCTGGGTATCTATCTGTGTGGTTTCTTCGCTCATTTTTTTAAGTTTACAGGTTTAGGAGTTTATATGTTTAGAAGTGTCCTCTGGATAAACTCCTAAACTGTGGCCATAGGCCACCTAAACTTCTAAACTAATTTAATTGCGTTTGATAGGCCACTGCATACAACTTCATCTGTTTGATCATGCTCACCAGCCCATTGGCCCTTGTGGGGGACAAATGTTCCTTAAGGCCTATTTCATCGATAAAATCAGTATTGGCATCAATAATATCCTTAGGCCTTTGCCCGTCAAAAGCACGGATAAGAATGGCGATGATCCCTTTGGTGATGATGGCATCACTATCTGCTGTGAACCGTAACCTTTCCTCTTCCAGTTGGGCATATACCCATACCTTACTTTGGCAGCCTTTGATGATATTGTCCTCCGTTTTGTATTTTTCATGGATCAGCGGGAGGCTCTTGCCCAGTTCGATCATATACTCATAACGCTGCATCCAATCATCGAATATGGAAAACTCGTCCACTATCTCCTCCTGAATCTCTTCAATGGTCATATCCCTATTTTCTGCAAAAATACGATACTGGAATTTGATGGTCAAAAGATTGGGAAAAGCTTATATCCCAGAGTCAGTACCGTTCCTTTTTCGTTTGTAAGCAATATATATCCTATCCATTAAAATAATGATTCCTGAGAAGTATACGAAACACAATCCAGTTACAAATAGCATAGCCCTTCCCCCAGGGGCATTCATTCCACCACCTCCAATCATAATTATTCCACCTATTTAAAAAAGAACAAGGCCGAATATCAAAAAGAAGGTGAATTTAAGCTTTCCATGATCCATACTTTACTCCAACATTCTTTTTGCCCGCTTTACCCCTTCCACCAAAACAGCCACCTCTTCCTTGGTGTTGTAGAAGCTAAAACTGGCCCGTACCGTTCCGGGAATCTTGTAGAAATCCATGATAGGTTGGGCGCAATGGTGCCCGGTACGTACGGCTATGCCCAATTTGTCCAAGATGGTGCCAATATCGTAAGGGTGAATCCCCTTAATATTAAAGGAAATCACCGAGGTCTTGTCCTTTGCCGTACCGTAGATCTTTAATCCATCGACCTTTAAAAGTTCCGTTGTGGCATGTTCCAGTAGTTCTTTTTCATATCGGGCAATTTTAGAAAACCCGATTCCGTTCAGATAATCCAAAGCAGCACCAAAAGCGATACCCCCGCAAATGTTGGGGGTTCCGGCCTCAAACTTATGGGGAAGATCGGCATAAGTGGTCTTTTCAAAGGTAACTTCGGCGATCATTTCTCCCCCTCCTTGGTAGGGGGGAAGTTTCTTGAGCCATTCTTCTTTTCCATACAGTACCCCTACCCCGGTGGGGCCACACATTTTATGGGCAGAAACCGTATAAAAATCCACTTGCAGCGCTTGTACATCGGCTTGGATATGAGGGGCGGCCTGTGCACCATCGATCAAGATGGCAGCACCCACCGAATGGGCCCTTTCAATAATTTCCTGTATGGGATTAATAGTGCCCAGAGCGTTGGACACATGGTTGCAAAATACTAGCTTCGTCCTGTCCGAAAGTAATTTTTTATATTCCCCCATAAGCAATTCGCCTTCCTCGTTCATTGGAATTACCTTGAGCACGGCCCCCGTCCTATCCGCCAACATCTGCCAGGGTACTATATTGGAATGGTGCTCCATGGCGGAGACCAATAGCTCATCGCCCTTGTGGAGCAAGGAAGAAAATCCGTTTGCTACCAAATTTATGGCATCGGTAGTCCCAGAAGTAAAAATGATTTCATGTGACTTGGTCGCATTATAATGGGTCTGTATCTTTTGCCTGGCCGCTTCATATTTGTCCGTGGCCTCTTGGGAAAGGGCATGTACTCCCCTATGGATATTGGCATTGTAGTTGCCATAATAATCCACAATCACATCTATGACCTGCTGCGGGGTCTGGGAGGTAGCCGCATTGTCCAAATAGACCAAGGGATTCCCGTTTACCTTTCGGTCTAAAATAGGGAAATGGGTACGTATCCGTTTTACATCCAACATAGCAATCTTATTGAAGGACAAAGATACCCGTTATTCCAATATCCTTTAGGGATATGGACAATTTCAAAAGCGAAAACCTACCCCTGCCTTAAGAAAACCCAAATCATCGTTGATATCGGGAAAACCTTCTTCGCGAATGTTAAAACGAACATAATCATACTGGGCTTGGATAAAAAGCCACTTAGCAATATCATAGGATACCCCTAAATTTAGGTTTAGTCCCCCATCCGTATTTGTAGTGTCCTCATTACGTCCAAAGATGTCACCTTTAAACCTTGATCTAATGATTGTATAACCCAATCCTATGCTTGGTCTAAGTCTTTTCAAAGCCGGTATCCTAAACTCGGCAAAGACCTTTGGTTGAATTACCCAGTTGGTTTCGGTAAAATCAAAATCTGATGGAATGGTAAAAGATTCTATGTTATCGCGAAAAACACCGGTATTGATCCCCGCTCCCAACTGTACAATATTAAAATCCAAAAACCGATACTTTAAACCTATATCCAAAATTCCCGGATTATCATTCCCCAAATCATCCCCCACAGATATGGGATAGTTGGCCTCTATGCTCCATTTTTTGTCTTGCGATACCATTTGTATAGAGGTTAGTATCAATACCCCTAGGAGAACTTTCTTGTGCATGTGGTTTGTTTTGGATTAAACTATTTTGCTAAACTAAAATAGTCTAAAAGCGAGTAGGAAAAAACAACATCCCATTAAAAATGACCTAAACAAGCGTTAAACCCTAATAAGTTATGGGTGAAAATGATAGTAAAAACGGGCAGCGCAACCCCTGATTTTTCTTTCTAAGGAAGGTGATAATGTAGCGACAATTGAATGGAAGCATTGTAATTTTGAACGTCTCCCGCAAAATTATCCAGCCTATTGCGCAATCCAATGAAAAAACGGGGCACTAGGGAGAACCGATCATTCATTTGAATGTCAAGGCCCAATAAGCCCCCATAGTCTACACGAAAATCCCCGGAAAGGATACTATTTTGGATGGTACTTTACTCTCCTTTCATAGTTGTTTGACCCAGTAAAAGATCCTTGGCCTCCATTTTGTGAATCCCATTAAAAGCAGTTGCCACCTATAGGCAATTTGTTGGTACCTTCTATGGGCGAACCGGTGGCAAAATCTTTACAACCATCACTCCGTACACTGCTGGTATTCCAAGGGCTCAGGTCTTGGTCAAAGCTAGTGGCTCCATTGAACATACCTGTCATATCAGTGACATTGCCAACGTCCCAATCCCAAATCTCTTGGTTAAAACTGGCCGCATCTCGGAACATCTCATTCATATCAGTTACAATACGAACGTTCCAACTGCCAATATCCCTATTAAAGCTGGTGGCTCCAGCAAACATACCACGCATAAAAATAACATTGCCAACGTCCCAACCCCCGATGTACTGGTCAAAGCTAGTGGCATCAGCGAACATAAAACCTATATTTGTGACATTGCCGATGTCCCAACTACCAATATTTTGATTAAAACTGGTAGCCCCATGGAACATACTACCCATATCGGTGACATTGCTAACGTCCCAACCCCCGATGTACTGGTTAAAACTAGTAGCATCAGCGAACATGCTCCACATGTTGGTGACATTGCTCACATCCCAATTCGCGATATCCTGCTCAAACATAGTAGCCCTTGCGAACATCCTAGGCATTTTGGTGACATTACCCACGTCCCAATCCCCAACGTCTTGGTTAAAGCTCTGAGCATCAGCAAACATACTTGCCATATCTGTGATATTGCCCACGTCCCAATCCCCGATGTCCTGATTAAAGCTATAAGCAAAAGAGAACATTCCAGCCATATCGGTAGCATTACCGACATCCCAATCCCCGATGTCCTGATTAAAGGTAAAGGCCCCGTAAAACATCTCCTTCATGTTAATGACATTGCCCACGTCCCAACCCCCGATGTCCTGGTTAAAGCTCTGAGCATCAGAGAACATACTAGCCATATCAGTGATATTGCCCACGTTCCAATCCCCGATGTCCTGATTAAAGGCAAAGGCCCTTTCAAACATGGCCTTCATAATTGTCACCTTACTTACATCCCAATTCCCAATGTCCGGATCAAGCCTGGACCATCTGAACATGCCCCACATGGTTGTCACCTTACTTACGTCCCAATTGCCGATTTCAAAAGCTATTGGATCCCCATCCGTGTCCAATCCAAAGTGATCGAACATAAAGGACATATCCGCAACATTGCTGACGTCCCAATGGTTGAGGTCAATGGGGCCACTAGCCGATCCTCCTTCAAAAAAGTAGGACATATTTGTCACCCCGGACAGGTCAGGGGCATCGGGGGCAGAAATGTTCTCGAAATCCACTTCAAAAAAGGTCCCCGGATCGTTGCCAAATTGTAATCTGCCCCATTGGAGGACATCCCTCAATTCTCCTTGTCCGGGACTTGCCTTGAAATTAAAGCCTACTAAGGTGCCACGAATCGTTACGATATGATTTCCTTCGCCGGAATAATCATGCCGGGCATCGGGATCATCCCAAGAGGTCACCTCATCGGTGGTGCCATCGCCCCAATCCACGATAAAATCATATTCCGTGTCCGTGGCAGACGTGGGGTCGTAGAGTGGCAGCGCGATGACGTCTCCCTCCCAGCGGGTGATAAAAGCTTCCTTGTCGATTTCCGTAACGTTTATGATTACCGTGGCGGTGGTAGTGGCCGTACCATCGGAGGCTCCGACCACCACGATGTGGACCGCCTTGGTCTCAAAATCCAGGCCCATGCCCGTCTGGAGGCTGATTACTCCCTCGCTGGTAATTTCAAAAAGTCCATCCTCATCCTCGGTCAGTGTAAAGCTGATTGCGTCCTCGTTGGCATCCGTCGCCGTAACGGTGCCTATGGGGCCACTGTCCAGAATATTCTCGGATACAGTAAACTCTTGGTTTTCGGTAATAACAGGAGGGCTGTTCAAAGAACTCCCATCATTATCAATGGGATTCGTGTTATCATCACTGAAGCAGCTCGAAAAGAACCCTAAAACGAGGCAGGTCATTAGGAGTAATCGATTGGTATTCATTATTCCAGTAGCTTATTTATAACATTCAACTCCGTAAAGTTCCATCAAAAACAAAAGCTTTCCAAGTATAATCGGTTAAGAGGAATGTAAAACCCGTATTCTGATTTCAAAAGAGGGTGAAATAAAGGCAAGTAGTTTTTAAGGCAATCGGTAATGCAGCGATAATTGAATGGCGGCATTGTAGTTTTGGACATCTCCCGCAAAATTATCCAACCTATTGCGCAATCCTATGAAAAAACGGGGCACCAGGGAGAATCGCTCGCTCATTTGAATGTCAAGGCCTACTACGCCCCCATAGTCCACACGAAAATCCCCGGAAACACTATTTCTTTCTACATCACCGTTGGATTCGTCCAAGTTTTTGATTCGGGTCACCTGATTGATCAAGAAGCCAAATTGGGGGCCAAAATCCAGGGTAAGCTTGTCGTTCAGGGAAAACTTGGCCAGAACGGGAATGTTCAAATAATTCAATTGCACATTGGTGCGGAAATCGTTATCCCCAGGGAAGGGCATATTGCCCTCTATGGCGGAAAGATCACTGCTAAATTGAAAGCCCTGGGAGGAATATTGCAATTCGGGTTGTAGCGCAAAGCCCCCGGGAAAATCAAACACCATAAAGACCCCTGCATGTCCGGAAAACCTGAATTTTAAGCCCTCCGTAAGATCGCCCAATATGGAGGAATAGTTGAATCCGGCCTTTACGCCATAGGCGGGTTTTTGGGCGTGCCCATGGTAGAAAAAGAAAAACAGTGGTAAAGCCAGAGAAAACATTTTTTTCCGGCAAACAATACTTTTGATGTATCGCCTATAAGTCGAACCCAAGATTGACTCCCAATTTTTTGGCGATCAGTTTATTGATGCGTGTCTTTAATTCAGGGATACGCACACTTTCCAGAACATTGTTGGCAAAGGCATACATGAGCAATGCCCTGGCCTCTTTTTTGGGAATCCCTCTGGATTGAAGGTAAAACAAGGCCTCCTCGTCCAACTGCCCAATAGTACAACCGTGAGAGCATTTTACATCGTCCGCAAAGATCTCCAGCTGAGGCTTGGTATTGATAACGGCCCTGTCACTCACCAAAATGTTGTTGTTCTGTTGGAAGGCGTTTGTTTTTTGGGCGATTTTATCCACAATGATTTTTCCATTAAAGACCCCGGTGGAATTTTCCCCGTAAATGCCCTTGTAATCCTGATGGCTCTCGCAATTGGGCTCTATATGGTGTACCAAGGTATGATGGTCCACATGCTGGCGCTCACCTAAAATAGTAACGCCTTTCATAGTGGAATCTATATACTCCCCATTCTGGTAAAAGTTAAGGTTGTTACGTGTAAGTTTCCCCCCAAAAGAAAAAGTATGCACCTTAACAACGCTCTTTCCTTTTTGATCTATATAGGTGTTATCTACCAAGGAAGAAGTGGCACTGTCGTTCTGTACCTTATAATAGTCTACAATGGCATTGTTGCCGGCAAAAATCTCGGTCACGCAATTGGTGAGCACTTCATTACCGGTTAGGCTTTGGTGGCGTTCTATGACCTGCAATTCCGAATTCTCCTCCGCTATGATAAGGTTGCGCGGTTGCAACATCAGCGAGGCCTCGTTCCCCGTGGCGAAGTGAACTATCTCCACAGGTTTTTTTGGCATTTTGTTTTTGGGAATATAAATATAGGCCCCCTCCCTACTGAAGGCCGTATTCAAGGTGGTAAGCGACTCGTCCTTGGAGGCCACTTTATTAAAGTACAAATCGATTATAGGTCGATACATCGGTTTGGTAAGGGCGGAACTCATCAAACATATATCCACACCATCATGGGTTGTCTCTGAGAGAAAGGAGCTGTAAATCCCATCTATAAAAACAATTTTGTAGCTATCGATCTCATGAAGGAAATATTTTTTTACATCCTTATATTCCAAGGCGTTGACCTTTTTGGGAAAAATACTGAAATCCACTTTTTGAAGTTTGTTCAGCGAAGTATACTTCCAGGCTTCCTGCTTTTTGGTGGGGAAACCCTTTACCTCAAAATTCTTAATGGCCTCTATACGCACATCATGAACGGGATGCTCTACGTCCACATTGCTCTCAAATGCCATAAAAGACGATATCAACTTATCCTTTAAATCCATTTTTTTAACGTTTCAGGTTTCTTGTTTCAAGTTTCAGGTCTGTCATCCTTAAACTTATTCCCCTTAAAATCTTTTTTGTTCAAATAGTTCATGAAGTTGGCTATTCGTCGGCTCAAGGTTTCATACTCCGACACCAATTTCAACATTTTTTCCTCATTAATGTATTCGTTATCGAAAACACGGTATAATTGTGACCTTGCTTCCCCTGCCGATGACTTCGCCGTGGATAAAAATTGGATGAATTCACGGTTGCCATCCCTTTCAAAACCTTCGGCTATATTATCCATCACCGAGCCCGATGAAGCTTTTATTTGGTCTCTTAATCTGAAATCGTTTTTGAGGTCGGTTCTTTTTGACAATCGGATTACTTCCTGGGAAAGCCTCCTGGCCTCTTGCCAAATCTCCAAGTCTTCAAACCTTTTTATTGTCGGCATAACCAACCTGAAACCAAAGAAACTAGAAACCTGAAACTATACCAAGGTTTCGTTTTTTATCCAATCGTACCCCTTTTCCTCCAGTTTTAGGGCAAGTTCCTTGTTGCCGGACTTTACGATCTTGCCTTCATGCAGCACATGCACAAAATCCGGCACAATGTACTCCAATAGACGTTGGTAGTGCGTAATGACGATAATAGCATTGTCCTTGCCCCTTAATTTGTTTACGCCGTTGGCCACGATACGGAGCGCATCGATGTCCAGACCGGAATCGGTTTCGTCCAATATGGCCAATTTTGGCTCCAACATCGCCATTTGAAAGATTTCGTTCCGTTTTTTCTCCCCCCCGGAAAACCCTTCGTTCAAAGATCGGGAAAGGAACTTGCGATCGATACCCAACAATTCGGACTTTTCCCGAATGCGTTTTAACATCTCATTGGCCGGCATGTCTTCCTGACCCCTAGCCTTACGCGATTCGTTAATGGCCGTTTTCATAAAGTTGGTCACCGTAACCCCGGGAATTTCCACAGGATACTGAAAGGAAAGGAAAACACCCTTGTGGGCCCGTTCCTCGGGGGCATCATTCTCTAGATCTTCCCCGTTCAGCACTACGGAACCTTCGGTCACCTCAAATTCTTCCTTGCCCGCAATTACCGCTGCCAAGGTACTCTTCCCGGAACCATTAGGACCCATAATGGCATGGACTTCCCCGGCATTGACCTGTAGATCTATACCGTTTAAAATTTCATTTCCTTCTACCCCTGCATGCAGGTTGTTTATCGTTAACATAGCTTACTTTTCTAAATTGTTCTCGTGTAATTCAAGCCGTTGAAGTTTCCCTTCCACGGCAAAATATGGTTTTATCCTACAGAGCCTTCTAGACTGATTTCCAATAATTTTTGCGCTTCCACTGCAAATTCCATAGGCAGTTTGTTCAACACCTCCTTGCTGAAGCCATTTACGATCAGGGCAATGGCCTTTTCGGTATCTATGCCCCTCTGGTTGCAATAGAAAATCTGGTCTTCCCCTATTTTACTGGTAGTGGCCTCATGTTCTATCTGTGCGGTCTTGTTCTTTGCTTCAATATATGGAAAGGTATGGGCCCCGCATTGATTGCCCATCAAGAGGGAATCGCACTGGGAAAAATTACGGGCATTCTCCGCCCTACTGTTTACCTGTACCAGACCGCGGTAACTATTCTGGGATTGTCCTGCCGAGATGCCCTTTGAAATAATAGTACTTCGGGTGTTCTTTCCCAGATGTACCATCTTTGTACCGGTATCCGCCTGTTGAAAATTATTGGTCACCGCTATGGAATAAAATTCGCCAATGGAATTGTCCCCCTTTAAGATACAGGAAGGATATTTCCAGGTAATTGCAGATCCCGTCTCTACCTGAGTCCAGGAAATCTTGGCGTTGTTCTCGCAAAGTCCTCTTTTGGTCACAAAGTTGTAAACGCCCCCCTTACCTTCCTTATCCCCGGGAAACCAATTCTGTACCGTTGAGTATTTTATTTCTGCATTATCCAAGGCAATAAGCTCCACTACCGCCGCGTGCAACTGGTTCTCGTCCCGCGAAGGAGCGGTACACCCTTCCAAATAACTTACATAACTCCCCTCATCGGCAATCACCAAAGTACGCTCAAACTGGCCCGTACCGGCCTGGTTGATTCTAAAATAAGTGGAAAGTTCCATAGGGCAACGTACCCCTTTGGGAATATAGCAGAAACTGCCGTCCGAAAATACGGCCGAATTAAGGGCCGCATAAAAGTTGTCTTTCTGGGGCACTACCGTTCCCAAGTATTTTCGAACCAATTCCGGATGTTCCTGAATGGCCTCGGATATGGAGCAGAAGATGATCCCCTTTTCTGCCAGGGTCTTTTTGAAGGTAGTAGCTACGGAAACGGAATCCATTACAATATCTACGGCCACACCGGCCAACTTCTTCTGTTCATCTAGGGAGATGCCCAATTTTTCAAAGGTTTCCAACAATTCCGGATCTACCTCGTCCAAACTGTTGTACTTTGGTTTTTTATTCGGGGCGGAATAGTAGGAGATATCCTGGAAATTGGGCTTTTTATAGGCGACATTCGCCCATTCCGGCTCTACCATTTCCTTCCAGTGGCGAAACGATTCCAAACGCCATTGGGTCATCCATTCCGGCTCCTCTTTTTTTTCAGAAATGGCCCGGACTATTTCCTCGTTAAGACCTTTGGGAAAAGTGTCCGACTCAATATCCGTATAGAAACCGTACTCGTACTCCTTGGTTTCCAGTTCTTTTTTTAATTCTTCTTCTGTGTATGCCATTTCTCAATTAGTTAATTTGAAAATGTAACAATTTGAAAATGAGACCGTACTAGTCCGATAAATTGTTCAATGTAGTAATTGCTTTAATTGGACCCTAAGGATAATTGGTACATTGAGAAATTAATACATTGCCGCATTTAAAGTGAAAAGCTTTCCCCACAACCGCAAGTGCGCTGGGCATTGGGATTGTTAAAGACAAAACCCTTGCCATTGAGGCCGCCCGAATATTCCAAGGTGGTGCCCACCAAGTACAAAAAACTCTTTTTGTCCACTATGATACGAACATCATTGTCCTCGAACACTTTGTCGGTATCGGTTACCTTATCGTCAAAGTCCAACTCATAAGAAAGACCGCTGCAACCTCCACTTTTTACGCCAACACGAACATAATCCCTTGAGGCATCAAAACCTTCCTCGGTCATGAGCCCGATTACCTTTTTTTTTGCTGTTTCAGAAACCCGTATCATCTTGTGACCTCTTATTTGGTATAATTCTAAATAGTTTACAAATATAGGCCATCACAGTAGTTTTACCATGTTTCCTAACATTATTATAACGCATGCACATATAAGGGTATCCTATAGTACTATCTAAAAATGTTTGTCATTGGGTTATAAATATTCCCTAAATGTCCCGTGTCCCGGATAAATGACCAGGTCAAGACCTGGGCGACTTATTCCGCACCTCTAGAGATGTTTCCTATTGCCGGAGTCTCCCAATCTAAGATAGGCTTAATTTCGGGCATAAAAAAACGGAAGGTGAACCTTCCGTTCCTAATGAAAGGCATTTTTTAGTTAAAGCGATACCCAGCTCCTACGGTAAGCGTATTAAAATCAAAGACATCTCCAAAATCACCACCCCTACTGAGCTCAAAACCATAGCGGGCCTCCACAAACCAATTCTCGTCAAAACGGTATCCTGCGCCAAAGGCCAAATCCAACCCGAACTCCCCATCGGGCAAATCCTCCAGCAAATAGTTGATTTGAGGACCTGCCTGGGCCGTAAACCCTTCTGCAAACTCATACTTTGCCATAATAGGGATATATAGCGAGGTAAGATCATCCACAAAACTAAAAAGCAGGGAAGGCTCCAACATAAATTCGTCGTCCAGTATAAACTGATATCCCCCACCAAAGTAAAGTCCTAGCTCACTATCGCTATCGTCAAAAAAACCTCCTGTATCCGCGTTTATGGTTACATTGTTAAATCCGGCCTTAGCCGAAAAGCCCTCCTGTGCGTAGGTCATAGTACTCATACAGACCACTAAAAAAATGCAGATGATCACCTTGTTCATAGTATTATAAATTTAAAGGTTTTATAGGGCAAATGTATCGATTTTCTCGCAACAAAATATGGAGGCGGTTGGAAAACATTTCATCATAAACAAACTAATTCGGGGCTCTTCCTCTATGCCAAAAAATGAAAAATAGGAAGCTTATAAGCCATCATCATCACATGCTCTGTAAAGCATGTTTACTATGGCCCCATTTCCCAAAAGTGGGTTCAATTGTACTTGGCAACCACTTATTTCGGGCTGGTTGATAATCAAATCCCATAAAGAAAGTCTATATGGACAGATTTTGGAACCAAAAAACGTTTGCCTTAAAGACATTTGCTACTTTTCCATTGTGTTAGAAAACAAAAATGAAGAACGTACCACCTACTCCAATTTCACCACCACCAAATCCGTTTGTCCTTTGGGCGTAATCCCTTGAAAAGCTGATGTCCCAAACTCGCCAATCACTAGAATCCCTTCTTCCTCAACTTCCATGGCATCGAACCCAAAGTCTAGACCTGTACCGCCTAGACTTTTTTGCGATAATAGTTTGCCCTCTGCATCGGTTTTAAGTACCCAAATGTCGTTCTCACCCCCATTTTCAGTAACGTCTTGATCGGCACTTTTGGAATTTCCGCTAAGAACAAAACCCCCGTCTAACGCCAAACGTACACTTTCGGCCGCATCAAAACCGGAACCGCCGTAGGTACGCTCCCAAAGTAGCTCCCCTGAATCGGAGATCTTGATTAGCCAAATATCCGATTCCCCATGATTCTGGGTGATGTCCGTATCCGTGCTAAACGTATGCCCGGCAACTACATAATTGCCATCGGCTGTTTTGGCAATGTCCTGGGCAATTTCAATACCTGTACCCCCATAGGACCGCTCCCAAAGCAATTGGCCCTGGGCATTGACCTTTACCACCCAAAAATCATAACTTCCTTTGGTATCGCTAATGTCAAAATCATCACTTTCAGAAAACCCGGCCATTAGAAAGCCGCCATCATCGGCCTGTACCACGGCATGGGCCCTATCATTATTGGTACCCCCAAAATACCTACGCCACTCCAAATTGCCCTGGGCGTCTATTTTTGTGCCCCAAAATTCCCCAACACCATGGGCCGTTGGGGAGGTTGACAGACGTTTTTCAGTAAAGCCATCCTCCCTGGCCGACGTAATATCCAAAAAACCAATGAAAAAAAAGCCTCTATCCGCGGTTTGCACTAGATCATAGGAATGGTCATGTCCGGAAAACCCAAAACTCCTTTCCCAGATAATTTCGCCAGAAGCATCCAATTTTAGAATCCAATTATCGTGAAAACCCCTGTTTTGGGAACCATCACCATCACTGCTCATGGCATAACCCGTTATGGCGAAACCGCCGTCCGCGGTCTCTACTATGGACTGCCCCCGATCGTCCTTGCTGCCTCCATAAGTCCTATGCCATTGTATTTCGCCATTGCCATCCAATTTTAACACCCAATAGTCATTGACTTCCAGGTTCTTGTCCTCTAAGTCTCCATCCGTGCTATTGGTAAAACCAATTACGGCATATCCCCCATCGGCGGTTTGGATTATCGCCCTAGGGGTATCCTCACCGGACCCGCCAAAATTACGAACCCAGGATACTTGGCCTTGAAAGGCATTCCCGGAACCTTCCATATTCCCGGAGGCATCTTCATTTTCAGAATCACCGTTGCAACCCAATAAAAGTAGGGTAGCGAGCAGGGCCAATGTTAGGACACATTTATTAATCCGATTCATTTCCTATTCTATCTTAATTGATCTACTCCGAGCTCTGGATTACAAATAGCCCGGAATTGATATCGCTAAGGATAATTTTTCCGCTTTCAAAATAGGGATATACGCTCCATACCCCGTTAAAACCCGTGGTGTTGTCCTGGGGGTAGGAGTCAAAGAACCCTATCTCCTCCAGGTTCCTACTATCGATCTCCGTAATATCCAATACCCGGAGACCGGCGGTGTAATTGGCCAGAAAAAATTGGTCCCCCAGCACGTATCCATTGTGATCAATGGCGTTTGTGGGGCCCAAATAGGTATGATGCACAAAGGGAGCTTCCAAATCGGTAAAATCAAAAACCAGGGTTCGCGATCGCGTCCCAGAATTGATTTCGTCCTCCTCATCGCCCAAAATAAAATAGGCCTGATCTTCCGTAAACCAACCTTGGTGCGTATATCCAACATTATCGTAGCCTATTGCTGAAATTTCCGAAGGCGATGCCTTGTCCGTAACATCTACAATAACCACCCGGTCCTCATTGGACCCTACGAATATTTCCCTTCCGGCATACCGCGTATCCGGGCCCCTATAGATGACCACCTGTGCGTCGTGGGTGTAGCCTCCTTGCCCATAACCTCCAACAGAAGAAGGGTTTTTAGGGTCCTGCACATCGATGAAGTGTACGCCACCGTTAAAGGCATCATTGCGGGCCGTACCTACAACATAGGCGTAGCCTGTCTCCTCATTGATAAATAAATTATGGGCATTACCAAAGCCCGTATACCGAGCATCAGCTTCGAAAATTCTAGGGGATTCCGTGCCGGAACGGAGTCGGGTAAGATCAAATACCTGCATGCCATGATCAAATGCCTCGGATACAATAAAAGTATGATCGCTGTAAACTTTTACGTCTCGCCACGTACTGGATACTGTAGCTGTGGGGAGTTTGCCCAGGTATGCCAGATTGTCCGAGTCCGAAATATCCACAAAGGCCACACCATTGTCCAAGCCTACTATGGCGTATTCCGACCCCGTTGCGGAATCTGTCCATCCCCAAATGTCATTCACTGCTGCCGCCTCAAAATCGGCCAATGGAACCCGGCCCAACAAATCGTACCCCTGGCAAGGATAAGGCCCGGCCATGCCATCATCACAGGGTTGTACGTTCGAGGAAGGATCTAGGGTGGAATCGCTACTGTTCCCGTTATCATCACTTGAACAGGCCAGCGCACACAGCAGCAGCAGTATCAGGGGGAGCAAACTCTTCATAACAAAGAAGATTTTTTTAAAGATACGGATTTATATCCGTTGTAACCCGAAGTTAAGGCAAAAGAAGATTTTGTCATTGAAATAGAATGTCCTTCAATTTCACTTTGGGCCCTAAGTCGTTCCAATATCATAAAACCAACAGGATTATATAGGTTCCGAGGGAAAGATCAAGAAAAAAGAATTTCCAGCCCAAAGTAGGTTTCCTACTTTTGCCATTATGCTGGAAAATAAAAACCAAGAACGTACCGCCTTGGAGGAAATGGGAGAATTTGGACTTATTCACCACCTCACCAAGGACTTTCCCCTATATCATAAAACCACCATACAAGGTGTAGGGGATGATGCCGCCGTACTGGACTTTAAAGGGGCAAAGACAGTCGTTACCAACGACCTGCTTATTGAAGGCGTACATTTTGACCTGGCCTATACGCCCTTAAAACATCTGGGCTACAAGGCCGTTATCGCAAACCTTTCCGATATATACGCCATGAACGCCGCAGCCACCCAGATCCTTGTATCCCTGGCGGTTTCCAATCGCTTTCCGTTGGAAGCCTTGGAAGAGCTTTATGCGGGCATAGCGTTGGCCTGTTCTCTTTATAAGGTAGATTTGGTAGGCGGGGATACTACCTCTTCCAATAAAGGAATGATGATCAGTGTTACGGCCATAGGGGTAAAGACCCAGGCGGAAATCGCCTATAGGAAAAATGCCGGTCCCAACGACTTGCTTGTTGTCTCCGGGGATCTTGGAGGTGCTTACATGGGCCTCCAGGTATTGGAACGGGAAAAGGAAGTGTATAAAGTGAATCCCGGAAACCAGCCGGATCTGGAACCCTATTCCTATATCGTTGAACGTCAATTGAAGCCCGAAGCCAGAAAGGATATCGTGGAACTTCTTAAAGCACTTGAGGTAGACCCTACCGCCATGATAGACATTAGCGATGGGCTGTCTTCCGAAATTTTACACCTCTGCAAGGAAAGCCAAGTGGGTTGTTCTTTGTTCGAGGACAAGATACCCTTGGATCCAACGGTCATTTCCGCTTGTGAGGAATTTCGGTTGGACAGTACCTTGGTGGCCCTTAGCGGTGGCGAGGATTATGAATTACTGTTTACCATAGACCAAAAGGATTTTGACAAAATAAAGGGGAATCCCAATTTGACCATCATTGGGCATATGACGCATGTCTCCCAGGGAGCAAATTTGATCACTAGGGGCGGAAGCCAGATTCCTTTGACAGCCCAGGGATGGAGCGCTTTTAATATTCCTTTGGAATAGTTTTGTGACCTTGGAAAATCCTTTAGCTCATTAATTGGAGCCAAAAGCAATACTGAATTCCTTGGAGTTACGCTGCAAAAAAAATTCCCGAAAACCAAGAGCAATCCGTGCATACTGTTGTGGGGCGAACGACAGTGAAGAACAAGGGTGCCTACTCGATTTCCAGGAATAAACTACGGTTTCCGGTTCTTTGGACACCGAAAACATTCTTGCCAAAGCATAGTTAAGCTACCTGCTGCGTATCCCTATGTCTTCTTTTGTAGATTTCCTCCAAAGTCTTGTTGATGTCCTGCAATTGCGGGGTCAATGTGGATAGGTTTCCACTGACATCGGTGGTTACTTCCTTACCGCAATGAATGCATTTATACTCTTTGATGTGTTGGGTAACTCTTTTGGAAACCGCATAGTGGTGGCCAAAAATGCTGCAAAAAAACTTTTTCATGATGGTAGTAGGTTTATTCAATGGCATTGGTCGATTTGGGAATCAAGAATGCATCATAATTTAATTGGCTAGCGATTCACAACTTGTTAGCTGTAGTTTAGTCTAAAACGGCTCATACCTGTTTTTTATTGGGCATGCCAACCATTTCTTCTAAAAAATTCGATGAAGTGCAGATTTATTCGAAGTTGTGCAACATTCCCCCGACAAACGGTTTTTTCAGGCCAGGATTTTTCAGTAGATTTTCCCTCTGATGCCCGTCATACGATTCAAAAATCTCACACAAATCGTTGGGGTACAATTGTCCTGTCCTCTTTTGCTAAACTTATTAAGAAGAGACTTTGAAAATCTTACTTTTCAGTTGAAGCTACAGAACCGGCTATGCCTGCATTAATTCCTCAATTTCCTCCACTTCTATGGGAATGGAACGCATTAAATTAAACGGTTCCCCACTTTCCTGGACCACCACATCATCCTCTAGGCGAATGCCCATCTTTTCCTCCGGAATATAGATGGCCGGCTCCACGGTGAAGACCATATTGGCTTTCATAGGAGTCTTTAAGGGGCCATAATCATGGGTGTCCAAACCTATATGGTGACTGGTACCGTGCATAAAATACTTTTTGTATGCAGGCCAGGCCTTGTCCTCGTTTTGTACATCCGCCTTGTCCAACAAGCCTAAGCCGAGCAGCTCCGAAGTCATTATTTTCCCCACTTCTTCTTGATATTCGCCCCACAGCACACCGGGCACCAACAATTGAGTAGCTTGGTTCTTAACCTGAAGCACAGCCTCGTAAACCTCTTTTTGCCTTGGTGTAAACTTGCCGTTTACCGGAATGGTGCGTGTAAGGTCACTGGAGTAATTGGCGTATTCGGCCGCCGTGTCCATCAATAGCATCTCCCCGTCGCGGCATTGCTGATTGTTCTCTATATAGTGGAGTACATTGGCGTTGTTCCCGGACGCAATAATGGGCGTATAGGCAAACCCTTTAGATCGGTTGCGAAGAAACTCGTGCATCAACTCGGCCTCTATCTCATATTCCCACACCCCCGGACGTACAAATTGCAGCACCCGGCGGAATCCTTTTTCCGTAATATCACAGGCCTTCTGCATAATATCTATTTCCTCCGGCTCCTTTACCCCTCGAATCTCCTGTAAAATAGGATTGCTCTTCGCTACGCCATGAGCAGGGAACTTTTGCTTGCACTCCTGGATAAAACGGGCCTCACGGGTCTGTGTCTCAACGGACTGCCGGTAGTGCTCATTGGTATTGAAATAAATCGTGTAGGCCTCAGTCATTAGGCCAAAGAAAACTTTATCAAAATCGGACAGCCAATGAACCGTTTGAATACCGGAAATCTCGGTCGCCCTTTCCTTGGTAAGCTTCTCGCCTTCCCAAATGGCTATGTGTTCATTGGTCTCCCTAACAAACAATATTTCCCGTTGTTCCTTATGGATGGCATCCGGAAAAAGTACTAGGACGGTTTCCTCCTGATCGGCTCCGCTGAGGTAAAAAATATCCCTGTGTTGCTGAAAGGGAAGGGTGCTGTCCGCACTTATCGGATAAATATCGTTGGAGTTAAATACGGCAAGACTTTTAGGGGCCATACGTTCCATAAATTTCTTGCGGTTTTTTACAAAAAGTTGGCTAGGTAGCGGTTTGTATTTCATGGTAAAACATCTTTTCCCAAAGGTAGGCATTTCCAAGGAGATCAATCATGTTCAATGGCCCGTACCACACCGCCCATATAAGATAAAACCCCGTATTGCCCAAAATGCACCATTATGTCATATTCCAGTGCTTGACGAAGATTATTCCCTCGTGGGAATTGTACCATAAAAAAGCCCCAAAGGTCTACAACCTTTGGGGCCACATCTTGGTTTTAGTTGGTTAGTTTATCTTCCTACTTGCTTATGGCATTTTTAATAACACCGATAATGGCCATAAGGACTCCTCCTCCTACACCACCTCCGGCAACACTTCCCAAAATTCCCGCAATATCCATTTCTCCACCTCCGGTCCCAACACCAAGCATTCCGAGCAGTTGCCCTCCAAGGCCACCTCCAAGGATTCCCAAAATGGAATTACCCAAGGTTCCCAAGGACAAATTGTTTAACAGTTTTCCGGCAAGGTTGCCTCCAACAGCTCCGGAAATTAATTGAATAATTAATGGTAAGTATTCTTCCATTCTAAAAGGTCTGGTTGGTTATTATTAATAAATTAACAAAAAATTAGGTTAATACGCAACTGGACGTCGTAATATTTATCATTTTATCATTCAAGTGTCTGTTTTAAGATTGACAATCAACTAAACTTGAGTTAATACGATTTCTGGTGAAGTTTCCTTAACTTTCCCAATATGATTTTCTAAATACGGAATCTTATGCGTGGATTTGCAATTACAGGCCTATTATTCTGTCACTTTTTGATTTTTGGGCAACCTTCTTCCACTACATCGCAAGAGGTGGCATTCTGCCACCTC